>NZ_JAAHHZ010000067.1:0-36463 GCF_010672005.1 Moorena sp. SIO4A5
ATAGTAAGTCTTTGTGAACCGCTGACCAGTCAGGATATTTCTTAAGAGCCACATTCAAACCATAACGCTGAAAGAAGCCCTTTTCTTTGGCAATGATTAAAGGAGCACAGTCAGTTACAGGAACAAAGCCAATGGTGAGGTTAGTTTTCTCTAACTTACCAAAGCTAGCTGGAGGTCGTTGAGTGGGCTCAGAGGAGCGATCGCGTTTTGGGAAATCGAATAGATTATTTGAACTACAAGCACTAAAGCCACATCCTACCGTGGCACAGCCGATGTATTTGAGAAACTTGCGGCGCTCCATATTGTCGTTTCCGATTAATGGACAATGGAAAATGGAAAACTAAGTTTTCACCATTACCTAACCATTAACCATTAATCTTTGACAACAGTTATGAGGAATTAGCGATGAGGTCCAACTAAGCACTAACCTAGTGGGATTTTGCTCCAAAATTCTCGATCAGTATATTACCCAAGACTTCTGGTAAGTCATCACAAGCCACACTTTTAAGCACACACTCGCCCAGTTTAGCATCTTTGCCAACTTTGCCACCCATGTAAATATTGACTCCTTCAACAGACTTACCGTCTTTACGCACCTTAGTTCCCATCAAACCAATATCAGCTACTTGGGGTTGACCACAAGAGTTGGGACAACCTGTCCAATGAATCCGCACTGGGTTTGGTATATCTAACTTTTCTTCGAGTTCCCGAACTATTGCCAAGGCACGATTTTTGGTTTCAATCAGAGCAAAATTGCAGAACTGGGCTCCTGTGCAAGATACTAGAAGCCGTTCTAGAGGTTTGGGCTCAAGGGTAAATTTCTGCAAGAGGGGTTCAGCTAAGAAAGCGTCGAGATTAGCATCCGGAATATTGGGAATAATCACATTCTGCTCAACCGTGAGGCGGATTTCGCCACTGCCATAAGCCTCAGCCATCCGTGCCAGATCAAACATCTGCTGAGCATAAAGCCTACCAACGGGCACGTGTAAACCCACATAATTCAGACCTGGTTGCTTTTGGGCAAAGACACCGATATGGTCTCGTTTTTCCCAATCTATTTCATCGTGAGGAGCAGCCGTAGGGAGTTCTCTACCAAACTGCTTACTGACTTCCTCGCGGAACTTGTCAATCCCCCACTCATCAATCAACCACATCATCCGGGATTTTTGCCGATTCGCCCGCGAGCCTTCGTCGCGATAAACTTCTAGTATAGCACGACACAAGTCAACCACATCATCATTAGGCAGTACCCAAGCATTGAGGGGAACAGCAGCTTCACAACGCTTGGCCGAGAAAAAGCCACCTACGAGTACATTCAAGCCTAGTTGTCCATCTTTGTACGCAGGCACGAAGGCAATATCATTAATTTCAGCATGGACTGAGTTATCCCGACCCCCTTCAATAGCAATATTGAATTTACGGGGCAAGTTAGTAAACTCATAATTCCCTTGGCTGTTATTAGTGATCATGTCCTGTACCTTTTGGACAAGATCCCGAGTGTCAATTAATTCATCGGGATCTATCCCCGCCATGGGAGAACCAGTAATATTGCGGACATTGTCCATACCGGATTGGACGCTAGTTAAGCCAACTTGCTCGAACCTGCGGAAAATATCAGGCATGTCTTCAATGCGGATACCTCGCAACTGGATGTTTTGGCGGGTCGTGATATCAGCACTACCATCTTCACCATAGCGCTGCACTATCTCAGCTAGTACCTGCATCTGAGTGCTGTTGAGAATGCCGTTGGGTGTCCGCATCCTTAGCATGAACTTGCCTGGAGTGACAGGTCTATAAAAGACACCCATCCACTTCAGCCGATGCTGTAGGTCATCTGGATCTATTGCTTCCCAGCCAATTCTGGCAAATTCTTCTATTTGTTCTTTAATGGCAAGACCATCTTTCTCTGCCTTGAATTTCTCAAATTTGTTCAATTTTGCGGCTGGCTTAGCTGCGCTGGTCATAGCTGTTCCCTCGTTGCCTTTTGCTCAATTGCCAGAAGTTTTGTCCAGAGCCTCTGATGTCACTACTCTTGATGTTGATAAATTAATTTAAAGTATTGCTAAAATTTTGTATATTTTGTTACTAAATACTGATTTTAATTAAAAAAATGCATAAATTAAATGCATAAATTGTATTATGAAGTTAGATCAAGTCTGCCCCTGCTCCCCTGCTGTCATAACCATGGCATTCAAAGGAAGACCAGCTTACTCCCAATCCTGACTCGACAGGGGTAGTCTAACGGTAAACAAAGTTCCTACACCAACCTGGCTATCTACCAAAATTTGGCCACGGTGCTGCTCTACACTCTTTTTAACAATCGATAATCCTAGACCTGTACCAGGAATATCTCCAACATTGCTAGCTCGCTGGAAAGGTTCAAACAGGTGAGAAAGCTCTTGTTCGGGAATACCAATTCCCGAGTCTGTTATTTTAAAAATTGCCCAGTTACCTTCCACGGTTAACTGAAACTCTACCGTTCCCCCTTCAGGAGAATACTTAATCCCATTGGATAGCAAGTTATTGAAAATATATCGAAGGAGTTGGGTATCCATATAGGCATCAGGAATATTACCTTGAGGAGTAAAAATAATCCTATGGATCCCCCCGGTAGCCAACTGCATCTGCTCTATCAAATCAGAGCAGAATTCTACTAGGTTAATTGGAGTTGGGTTAAAAGTTAGCTTGTTTCCTTCTGCTTTTTCAATAAATATAATTTCATCCAAGAGTTGTCTCATATCTTGGATAGAGCCTTTAATTTGTTCAAAATACTTGCGATGTTTATCTTTGACCAAATGTTTGCTATAGCGTTCTAACAATTCAGTAGCTAGGATAACTTTACTCAAAGGTGTACGACATTCGTGGGAAACAATAGAGACAAAGCTAGATTTTTGCTCTCTAAGCTCCTGTTCTATTACTAGTGCTTGACGGATTTTTGCTTCTGCTTGAAAGCGAGAAAGGGCAATTTCAATGGTAACTCGCAGTTCTTCTTCCTCAAATGGTTTCAGAAGGTAACCAAAGGGTTGGGTTATCTTAGCTCTTTCTAGGGTGAGCTCATCGCTATAGGCAGTCAAATAGACCACTGGGATATTCCATTTTGTCCTAATCAGCCTTGCAGCAGTCACTCCATCTATTTCCCCTTTCAGACGAATATCCATCAGGATTAAATCCGGTTGGATTTCCTCAGCTTTTCTAACTGCTTCTTCTCCAGATACAGCCACAGCAGGAACCATGTACCCTAAAAGTTTGAGGCTATTCTTGATATCCATAGCCACAAGTGTTTCATCTTCAACAACTAGGATTTTTTTCTTGGTCATGCTCGACTTGCCCTAGAGATCCAGTGAATGGGGAAAGTTTATTTTTAATCTAGTGCCTTGGCTACAGTCAAGGATGATGTTACCCCCCAGTTGTGCAGTCAAGTTACGAACAATACTCAAACCAAGGGATTTAGTGGATTGAAAGTCTAAATTGTCCGGTAAACCAATACCATTATCACTTACCGTAAGGATTAGCTGACCCTGTTGATCTGAACTTAGACTGATTTCAATCTTACCCTCTTTATGTTCAGGAAAGGCATATTTGAGTGAATTAGACACCAATTCATTGATGATTAGCCCACAGGGAATAGCTACATCAATGGTTAAGGGAGCTGTGGTAACTTCAATATTGAGGGCGATTGTCTGTCGGTTAATCCCGTAGGAACGGAACAAGTTATTGGTTAAGGTTTGAATGTATTTTCCGAAATTAATCTGGGCTAAATTTGGGGATTGATACAGCTGCTGGTGAATCAGAGCCATAGATTGAACCCGATGCTGGGAATCTTTGAACAAACTTAATGCTTGTGGATCTTCAACTTGCCTCGACTGTAGGCGGAGTAGGCTAGAAATAATTTGCAGGTTATTTTTGACCCGGTGATGAATTTCTTTGAGCAAAACCTCTTTTTCGGTTAGAGAGGCTCTAACTTGATTTTCCGCTTGCTTGCGTTCGGTGATATCTACAATTTGATACAGAAATTTTCGGGGCTTACCTTGAGCATCCCTGACTAAAACTGCTTTCTTGGTCAAAACATGGATCACTCTACCATCTTTCGACAGTAAGCGATTTTCCATCTGAAAGTGGGATGTTCTTCCTGGCCACAACTCTTGATTCGGGGTAAGGTTAATTGTGAAATCATCGGGGTAGATAATATCTGTAGCCTTTTTCTGCCCCAGTTCCTCGGCTGTGTAACCAACCGTGTCACAAAAGGCTTGATTAACCTTTAGCACGGAGTTATCAGTGCTGGTAATTGCCATACCCATGGGAGATAGTTCAAAAATCAGGCGAAATTGTTCCTCACTTTTGCGAAGTTGTTCATTGACGTTCTGTAGGTCAGAAGTCCGTTGTTCGACTCTCAGTTCTAGTTCCTGGTTGAGCTGTTGTAGAGCTAATTCTGCCTGTTTATGCTCGGTGATATCAATCCCTACACACACGGCTGCAGCACCTTGCTGGTACTTCTGAGCGGCAATTAGATAATATCTCGAATAATTTTTCACTTTGAGCTCAACCACCTGGGAAGATCCTGAGTCCCGACAGGCGAGAAACTGAGTCATAAAGCCGACAAACTGAGGGCTGCTCTCCAGAAAACCCAACTCTTGACCGACAAAAGTCTCTGGAGGTAATTGCAGGCTCTGAGCCAGATGTCGGTTAACCCCAAGATATCGACCATCAGCACTAATCCAAGACACCGCTCCCGGTACAGCATCCAAAACTGCCTCTAGTTGCTCTTTTGCTTGTCGCAGCTGATGATTAGCTTCGGACAATTCTGTTGTCTGTTTTTGAAATTGGTATTCCAATTGCTGATCACCCTGTTGCCATTTCTCCTGAGCCTGCTTACAGTTGGTAATTTCCGGTTGTAATTGCTGATTAACCTGATTTAACTGAGCAGTTTGTTGTTCCACTACTTGCCCAAGTCCCTTGATAATCCTACACATCTGTGTAGAGTCAAGGGTTGTGAGCAAGTTAGGCTGGTTAATAATGCCTAGCAACTCCCCTATATCGCCAGTTTCCAACACTTGTGCTAGCTGCTGCTGTTCCATCTGTTATAATGGGAATATTATTTAATTAGTACTCATCGAACAATTACTCTGGAACGGTGTTAGATTATCACAACACCTGCTAGGAAACACTAACTTGACCCCATCCGATAGACTTCCTCGACCAATGTTGCTAAACGCTGCATGGCGATTTCAATTTCTTCTTCAGTAGCCGTAAGGCTGATGCGAATGCACTGTTGCTGGTGAGACCAGTCTTCTCGTAAGCCGGGGAAAAATGTACTGCCAGGCACGACAATCACACCCACCTGCTTCAACTGTTGATACAGTTCCCAGTCAGTAATTGGCAAATCCTGTAACCACAACCAAGCAAAGATAGCTCCTTCACCCCGATGCAAGAACCAAGGCAAGTCTTTGGGCATGAATTTGTCTAATGTCAGTTCAAGGGTCACAAACTTTTGCTGGTAGTGGGGGCGAATCACATTAGTGGCAATCTCAGGGAGCGCTCCAGATGCGATCGCTTTTGCGGCAATAGCTTGTCCATAGCGAGCCGAATGAATACAAAGATTGGTCTGGAAGGATTCTAAAATGCTAATTAGCTCCGGATTTCCAATTGCTACACCAACCCGTTCCCCAGGTAGTCCAGCTTTTGATAAACTCAGACAGTGGATGATATTGTCTCGAAAGACTGGTGTCATTTCGGTAAAGTTCAGTGCTGGAAAGGGTGGAGCATAAGCTGCGTCAATCAACACTGGCACATTGAAGGGTGCAGCCATTTCCGAAATTTTGATTACTTCTTCATCGGTTAGGACATTGCCAGTGGGATTACAGGGACGGGAAACAATTACACAGCCAGTCTCTTGGCTAATCTTTAATTGGCTGAAATCAGGGCGATACTTAAAACGGTGTTGCTCGTGATTAATTTCCAGAGTAGGTTTGTAGGCATATACTGCTTCTGGAGTCAAGCTTACTCCTCCATAGCCAGTGTATTCTGGAGAAAGGGGCAAGACCACTTGTTTGAGCTGGCCGCTGCTGGTGTAGCCACCAAAAACGTTAGCGGCGTAGAAGTAAATCGATTGAGAACCGGGAGTAATCAGGATATGGCGATCGCTTAGGGAAAGACCGTAGCGTTGATTGAAATCCTTTGCGATCGCATCGATCAGAGGCTGATATCCTTGAGATGACCCGTAGCGGCAAATCACCTCACCATACTCTGAGCTAGCCAACAGTTGTGCCGTGCAATCGCGCCAAAGTTGCTCGACTTGTGGCAAAATCACTGGGTTTCCTGCACTGAGATTAATCCAATCTTGTCCCTGACCAGCTCGTAGCGTTTCGATAATATCTTTCATAATCGCTCGGACACCAGTCAGTTTGGACATCTGAGTCCCAATTTGAGTCAGGGTAGGATCCATGGATAGTGATTACCTTTTGGCGAGTGAGGGTACTTAATCAAGACTTCTCCAATCGAAAATCATACCAACAAATGCCGATTCTCGAAGCAAACAAATATGCTCTTGCCCTTCACACCACTAGTCCTCAATTGGGGCTAGTGACCAGTAACTTTGCCAGGGATACCCGCTGCCAAACTTGGGACTTAGGGCGAGAGTTGTCTGGTCAATTGCATCAGCACTTGACTGAATTTCTCAATTCCCAAACTTGGGAAAACTTAGAATTCATTGCGGTAGCTATCGGACCTGGTAGCTTTACGAGTACCCGTATCGGTATAGTTACTGCTCGTACCATAGCACAACAGTTAGATATTCCCCTGTTTGGCATTTCTACACTGGCAGCGATCGCATGGTTAGGGCAAGAGAGAGAAGAACGGGAAGAGCGGGAAGAGGGAGCTATGTATCAAGAAAACTCAGAATCAGCAATTAGCACATGCGCTACGCCCACGCTAAGCGAACAGATTGCCATTCAAATGCCTGCCCAACGAGGCCAGCTGTATACCGCCATCTATCAGCCATCAATAGCTGGTCTGGGGCTGAGCAAGATATTACCAGATGCTGTCATGACTTCAGATCAATGGAAACAAGTGTTGGATACCTTAGAAACACCATTACGATTGCTAGAGGCTCCGGCAAATTTGGGGAGTTATGCTAGGGGTGTTTTGGAACTTGCTTATCTCGATTGGCAACAGGGAAAGTGCCCCAACTGGTCAGAAGTACTGCCGTTTTATGGACAGCATCCAGTTTAAGAATTAAGAATGAAGAATGAAGAATTAAGAATTAAGAAAATTATATTTTTTTTGAAAATTTATAATTCAAATTATGGGGTATTTTTGAAATATAAATTGATAATTTATAATTGGAGCGAAGCGATTGACCAAGGAAGAAGAACGTGCGTACTGGCTGGCATGGTCCGAAGTTCCCGGTATCGGATCAGTATTGCTCCAACGGCTACAGCAACAGTTTGGGACTCTAGCAGAGGCTTGGAAAGCTTCAGCTTCAGAGTTAGGAGCAGTTGAAGGGTTCGGGGTGCGGCTGATCGAAAGAGTAGTGAAAATGCGTGGGCAAACTAATCCGGAACAGCTACTTGAGCAACACTTGGTCAAAAATCCTTGTTTCTGGACACCAGCGGATGGGGAGTATCCCCGCTTGTTACTAGAAATTCCTAGTCCTCCCGCAACGCTATACTATAGCGGACTAGTTGATCTACAAGAAAATTACGGTAGCAAGCCGATAGTCGGTATTGTGGGTACCCGCAATCCCACCGAATACGGTAAACGTTGGACTCGCAAAATCAGTGCTACCCTTGCTAAGCATGGTTTTACAGTGGTGTCCGGTATGGCAGTGGGAATTGATACACAAGCCCATCGTGGGTGTCTGGAAGCGGGTGGTAGGACCATAGCAGTTTTGGGAACTGGTCTTGATGTGGTATATCCCTTGAGCAATAGTTATCTTTATAAACAAATTCAAGAGCAGGGATTGGTAATCAGCGAGTATCCAGCCAGTACGAAACCCGCACGCTCCAACTTTCCCCAACGGAATCGGATTATTGCTGGTTTAAGTCGTGCAGTTTTAGTGATGGAAGCGCCTAACAAGTCCGGAGCGCTAATTACTGCTAGGCTAGCCAATGAGTTCTGTCGGGATGTCTATGCACTACCAGGTTCCTTAGATAATCCCAATTCTATTGGTTGTTTGGGACTGTTAAATCGGGGTGCCCATGTAATTTTAAGTGAAGGTCACTTGTTGGAAATGCTCGGAGCTATTCCAGAACTTGACCCCCACTCGGCTCTAGAACAACCTTTACCCGCTTTACCTGTACCGACCTTAGAGCCAGAATTAGCAAAAGTGTTGGATGCGATCGCATTTGAACCAACCCCATTCGATATCATTGTCCAGCAAGCAGCTTTAGAAGCAGGCTCAGTATCCAGTGCCTTGTTACAGTTGGAACTAATGGGATTAGTGTCTCAGTCACCAGGGATGCGATATCGAAAATTAATCAGTGGAAGATGAAGGATGAATACAAATAACAGTAATTTACGTTCCTTGGCACAAAAGCGCAAATTGGCGATTGGAACGGGAGTGTCCATGGAACCGTTGCGGGACGATCCTAGTTATCAGGAGGTGTTGATACGTGAATATAACATTGTGACACCAACTTATATCATCAAGTTTGAGCCGCTACAGCCCCAACGCCATCACTATAATTTTGACTGAAACCCAACATTCCCCCACTTTGCGAAGCAGGTGGGGGTGAGGGGTCTTGGGGCTAGTCTGCATTCCCTTGGGCTTCCATGTACTCCTTCAGCTTGTCGAGACTGGCTCCCCCAGCTGATACAGCACAGTAACCACGCTTCCAAAAAACAGGCTTCCAATAGAACTGCTTCAGATATTGTGCAAACTCTTTCCGGATCTCTCGACTGGTGATGGTTTTAAGTGCCATTGCTAGCTCAGATTCGGAAATATTGGGATGTTTGTCTATTAAAAGGTGAATATGGTCACGCTTGCCTAAGTCAGTCTGGCAATCCATTAGGATGCAACCACGCTTAAGACACATCTTGGCGATGATTTCACGAATACGTTTCAACATATCATCCGTGATGCAAGCATGGCGATATTTCGTGACAAAAACCATATGCACACTCAATGCTGTGACACTGTGAGCATGGCGGTTTAACTGTCTAGCCATGGGTTAACGACATATGCTAATATTAGTCATTATGGCACAGAAAAAACGACGAAAGGATTTAATTAGGACGGACAAATGGCAGTTAAAGCCATCTCAGCTACAACGTCAACTTCTAAGGCTGACAGTTCAAGAGTTCCGTTCTATTTGTCGTGGGTTGATTAGCGTCGTGTTTACCCATTGGCCTGAACTAGGTGGTCTTTCCAGCAAGCAAAGAATTCCAGCGGTTGAGCGGTTGATGCACAAGACACGTCAGAATCAATATCCTAAGTACGAGTACTTCATTCGTCGTTTCTATAAGTTCCCTTCCTACTACCGGAGGTCTGCTATCAGTTTTGCCATTGGTCAAGTTTCCTCATTTGTCACCCGTTATATGGAGTGGCAATCAGGAATCAGAAAGCGCAGAGACGCTAAACCACCACGGCTAAACGCTGATTGTGGCTGTTACCCTGCCCTGTACCAAGGTCAGTGCATCTTGTTTGGTGCTGCGATGGATACCGCCAAGATTAAGGTTTTCACTGGCACAGACTGGGTATGGACCCTCGTTCCGGTAGAAATCGAACCTGGATACAAACGTCATTTGCTTGATACCAATGAGAAGCTGTCACCCTATCTCATCGTCAACGAGAAAAAGTGTCACCTCTCAGTCCCGTTCAGATGCAATCCAGATGACAGGCAGGAAACTAATAGAGTCGTGTCAGTTGATCTTGGCATCAATACCACTGCTGTTGCTTCAGTTGTTACCTCAGATGGCACTGTTCTAGCTAGGCGCTTCATTCACCCTGGTAGAGACATAGACCGCAGAGATAAACGACTCAAGGGAATCAGCAAAAAAGCCAGTCTGAGCAATGGGAAGTTGCATAAAGGTTTTTGTCGGGGCAACTACCGCAAGGCTAGCAACATCAATACCCAGATTGCTCACTCTGTCTCTAGAGAACTGGTGGACTTTGCGGAAGCGTGGGGAGCCAAATTTATTGTGTTTGAGCTTCTCTTAGGCTGGAAACCTAGAGGCGGACGGAAACGTTCTAATCTGCGCCAACGCTTCCATGGATGGCTTCACAGGGCTATTGCAACCTGGACTGAAGCCAAGTGGAATGAACTAGGCGGTACGGTTAAGTACGTCAATCCTAGGGGCACTTCCAGCAATGCCTATGATGGTTCGGGTTCGGTCAAACGCGATTCTAAAAACTATGGTCTGTGTACATTCCCAACTGGGAAACGATACAACACAGATTTGCAGGCAACTTACAACATTGCTGCAAAGTATTGGTTCTATGAGCTTGTCCATAAAAAGGGTGAGGCTAAACGTGGCAAAAGAACCCGTTTAGCGCCTAGAAGTCGGGCTGTTACGCTTTCTACACTCTGGAACACTCCTAGTTCTAGTGTAGTGGGTTTTGACACCCCCAGTTATCCGTAGGATGCTGGGGGAGACTTCATGCTGCTGATAACTTTGTAGCCATTGCGAAAGCCAATCACATGCAGGTGCGCGGTCATAATCTAGTTTGGCATCATAGTGTGCCTTGGTGGCTAACCCACGGACAATGGACACCGGAAGAGTTAATCCATATCCTGCGACAACATATTCATACTGTTGTTGGTCACTATCGGGGACAATTAGCAGCTTGGGATGTGGTCAATGAAGCGGTAGCAGACCAAGACTCAGCAGGACAAAGGAAACGAGATACAATTTGGTTGCGCGGCATTGGACCAGAATACGTTGAGTTGGCATTTCGCTGGGCTCATGAAGCTGACCCCACAGTTCCCTTGTTTTATAATGACTACAGTGGAGAAGGACTTGGGGCAAAGTCAGATGCGATTTATGCCATGGTCAAAGACTTGCGGCAACGGGATGTCCCAATTCATGGCATTGGCTTTCAGATGCACATTAGTATTCAAAATCCTCCTAAGCCGGAAGACATAGCAGCAAACATGAAGCGTCTGGGTGAGTTGGGATTGCAGGTTCAGGTTACCGAGATGGACGTAAAAATCCATGATGGTAGCGGCACACAAGAAGAACGGGTGGCTGCTCAGACAAAGGTATATCGAGATATCCTCCAAGTTTGTTTAGAGGCTCCCAATTGTACAGCCTTCTTAACTTGGGAATTTGCAGATCATCATTCCTGGATTCCGGATTTATTTGGTAAACCAGATTCCCCTCTACCTTTCGATAACTCCTATCGTCCTAAAGCTGCTTATCACGCGATGGTTCAAGTTTTAAAAATTGATAGTTAAAAAGTAAAAAATAAAAATAAAAATCGCTTAAATTATCCTTTTTAATTCAATAAGTTATTGTATAATTTTGGAGGTAATTAACATGGTATATTTACCTGATACCCTCGAATTAACTATTAATTTGAGTGACGAACAATTTTTCCGGCTTTGTCAAGATAACAGGGATTTAAGATTTGAGCGCACCTCTGAAGGAGATTTAATCATCATGTCACCTACGGGAGGAAATACAGGTAGACGAAATATTAAACTATCGACTCAACTAGAATTGTGGAGCAGTCAAATGAAACTTGGTGTTGCATTTGACTCTAATACAGGATTTAAATTGCCTAATGGAGCAAATCGTTCTCCTGATGCGTCTTGGGTTAAACGAGAGCGTTGGGAAGGGTTAACACCAGAAGAACAGGATAAATTTGTCCCTTTATGTCCTGATTTTGTGCTCGAATTGCGTTCTCCGAGTGATTCCCTGAAAATGGTGCAAACTAAACTCCGAGAATATATGGAAAATGGCGCTAGATTAGGATGGTTAATTGATCCCCAAAATAAGGTTGTGGAAATCTATCGTCCCAATCAAGATGTAGAAATTCTCCAATCTCCGAAAACCTTATCAGGAGAAGATGTTTTGCCTGGATTTACTTTAAATTTATCAGAAATTATCTGATATCTTATGCTATATAGAGCAGTTACCAACCCAATTGATAAGTGCTATAGTTGAATAGGCTAATCGTGAGATAGTATCTCTACATCTGTCCAGAAAATTCCTGAAGCATCACTCTCGTTTTCGTAGAGATCCTGTACGCTCGACCCCAAATAACCACCTACTATCAAGCTATTCAATAACCACAGTAGTAGCGGAAGTGCGCAAATACTGATCAAAAAGATTAGGGATTTTCGGATAGTGTTTATCACTGTGCTAACTCCGGTATAGGAAAAATAATTCCGCTTAACATTAGCCACGCTATAGCCAAAGTAAGCACAATGTTAAAACTCTGCCCTACCAAATAAAGAATCATGGGTTTACCACCCTGAAGTTGTGTCCCTAAATCCCGAAAGTTCGAGTCTAGACCAATGGAAAAAAATGCGATACAAAATAGCCAGCCACGATAGGTCTTGGTTTGACTAAGAATGTCTTTAACTGTATCCATCCCCATCAAGGGAATACAAACAAAGGACACTAACAGAGAAGCAGCTATAAAACCTAAGATAAACTTGGGCAAACGTACCCATAATTACCTCATTTGTGGTTTAGGAGCATTTGGCTCGCGCTCTATAAAAAAGACCCAAAATAAAGCGATCGCAAAAGCTATCACTCCGATCAGCATATTTTGAATCATTTTAACTAAAGCAGCAGCTTGACCAGCGATTTCCCCTACTGTTTCACCAGCAGCGACAACTGCGCCAGTAGAATCAATGGTTCCCCCCAGCCATGCACCACTGACTAATTCATTCATACCCACAGCTTTGACAAACAAGGGCATGATCACCATCATGGCAACATTGACACTCCCCGTCCTGGAAGAACGGGGATTCCTAGATCTGCGAACCGCCTTAAACCGCCGTGTTCCTATCTATGACGCCGCCAAAAATAGGACAATACTTAAACCAAAAACCCGTCAAGACCAAGTTCCTAGTCAATTCACGACAGACCCAGAGGGCAGTTTTCGCGATAGCGTTTAACTACTCATTGGAAGTGCCTCATTAAGTCTGTTTCTCTTCCTTTCGTTTGGTTTCGGTGTGCCCCACCGTACCGTTTTTATTTCAAGAGTGATTCTTCTGGGTTCACACACCAACTGTTAATTGATGATTGGGTTTTTAAAGAGGACTTTCCCTACCCTCTAGACATTACTACTTTGAGGTCTATAAGTTACGGGTCTCTCTCCCGGCTCAGCCTACGGTTTTTCAGCCTGTATCTATCTTGATTATACAACAAATATTCGTGTATGTCCATAAAATATTTTATTGTTTTTTTGCAAGTTTCTAATAAAAAGCCGTCCTTCTAGGACGGGGCTTTAAACCCAATAGTTTTGGTAAAAATGAGAGTCATCCCTACAGCTAAAGTCAACTCGTTTTTCTTCGCCTTACAAGCTGCTGCTGCTGCAATAGCTGCTGATACACCACACACTGATGTGGATGTGGCGACTACCATCACCAGTGATTTCTGCTGCATGTTCAGAACCCGAGTACCAAACAGATACATAAATATGATCACAATAGGCGTAACTAGCCAAGCGATCGCTAAACCATAGGGTCCGAATTCCACAATTCGGTTAAAGAGAATTTCTGCACCGAGAATCACTAAGCCAGTCTTGATGTAATATTCAGTACGCACCGCTGGCATCATCCACCTTGGTGTACCAATAGTATTGCTGATGATTAGTCCAATCAACAATGCCCAGAAAGCATAGCCGAGGTTAATTGCTTTAGCGGTCTGTGAATTCCCCAGTATATAGGATAAACTGCTAAAAGAAAGATAAGCAAAAAGCCTGGTATCATGTTTCTGCCTTCTTTTCCCTTCATTACCAGGTTGCCAAGGGTAAACAGAGCACATAAACCAATGGCGAGCAATGCCAGTTTAGGAAGCAATTCCCAGGGGAGTGCCGATAATAGATCTATCCCTTTCCATTTGGGCATCTTTGGCACAACGGTTATGATGCCACTAAACACTGTCCCCAATAACAGCAGACCAATCCATACAGACCACCAGTCTTCTAATTTGTAAAGGTTAGACCATTTTGTTTGACTCATTAGTAGATTTTATTTTACCCTGGAACGCACCACCGAAATAATATCAATTCATAATACCAATTCGTAAAAGTAGCACGCTAAGATGCAGATGGGAAGATGGCGATCTCCCCACGCCGGGGTCAGTTTCTTTAACTATTTCCTATTCCCTGGGCAGAGCGCTATACTTTATTCTCGGTAACGATTGCTCCTAGTGGTACTTTCAAAGGCTCTAAACTCGAAATCCCCTGAAAGCCAACCAGAGCTAGGGAAATACGTCGGCGCTACCACAATGACCGAAACCCAAGGTTCATGTAGGGTGGGCAGTGCACCAGACAGATAATGAAGCTTGCAAAGCGCGTTGGTAGGCACTGCCCACCCTACGATTAATGACTACGATTAATGACAATGGTGCAAGATCTCAGACATACGTCGGCGCTACCACAATGACCGAAACCCAAGTGCAGCAGCGACTGCATCAAGAGAAGGAAATACTGCTGATAGACGCTAGATCTGCATCTGCTTTTGAGGCTATTTAGGAGGGTTTATCTTAAAATCCCAGTACAAACTGCTGGTCGAAGCTGAACATAAATTCAACTGTAAACCCATTAATTCCTTCCCAGGAAAGATTTAGAAACACAGGAGCCGCCTCTGCTTTATAAACGTAAGATGCGATCGCAATACACAGAGCAACACTGGTGAGTGCATTATTAACAATTTTGGCAAGTTTTTTTTTCATTTTTAGATTATCTCGACTACATTTGGTTACTAATGACTGTTCAAACAAAAATTAACTTTAATGGCTGATTAGATTGGTAGTTGATCAATTCCCTAGCAACGAGAGGTTATAACTAACAGCGCTAATATAATTCAGGAGCTCCCTCAAACTCCTCAATGAAGTTGATAACTATAGCTTCCTATGCCGTTCCAGGTTTCTGTAAAAACAATCAAGTGACGTTGATTATAATGATCTTATCAAATGCTCCGGACAACTTGTATCAAGTTATTATCAATATAATCAAGGAAGTTGTGAAGAGAGCTTTAAGGAAATATGAAACTAGTTTAGGACTTAGGCAAAAATAGTCAAAAACAACTATATGTAGTCTTAACTACAGGTATATTTGCTGTCTAATTCCTGTAGTTAAGACTAGTATCGTTAGATTATGAAAACTAAAAATTATGAATTGTGAAGACTGATAATACCTGATTTCGACATAACAAACTATCCTCTGATTGAGGAGCTTCGAGTCAGGAGTCAGACTAATTGATTTTTCAGTAATTTTTAAGATAGATAAATTCGCCCTTGACTACTCACAAAACTCTTGATATAATTCCTCAGTATTAGTTTTCCAACTATCTAAGTCCCCAAACACGGAAATCACTCGTACCACATCTAGGAAAAGATCCTGATCAGCAAAGTAACTCGCCAGCTGAGCAGTTTTATGCTCAGCTGGCAATTCAGCTTGGATAATCCGATACGCTTCACCACCCATAACTTGAAAGGGAATAGTTTCGGTATCTGTAATTAGTTGTCCATTATTATCAGTTGTGTTATACTGTACCCAGTAATAATATTCTTTACCTCGTTGAAGTGGCTGACCTTTACCATCAGCATTGTAAATAACACTAGTCTGATTATCGTTTACCTGATAAGACCATAAGGCTTTTCCATAGCGAGAGGAACGAACTTGAATGATATTAACACTTCCTTCCCAAGCAAATAGAGGTTGGTCACTCCAGGTGCGATAGGCAGCAATATTAGGAGAAATTGAACAAAACTCTCCATGGGTACCTGCTTCATCTTTCTTCCTACGAAAAATATCTCGGATCTTAGCCCATACAGATTGTGTTTTCTGTTTGGTTTGACTCACTGCTTTCGCTACTTGATTCCCTTGACTGGTAAACGAAGCTGCAATTGATACTGATGAGGTCGGAAAACTAATACTCATCGTTCCAGTAATTAGCAGTAGATAAAAGACTCTAATTAATCGATACATAGGATTTAAATGTTAAAGGCTTGCCGGGAATTAAATTAATAATTACCAATTAATAATTAACTAAATAATATAAAACCAGAGTATAATGGATGGTAAAGCTATAGGAATTAAAATAGAAGCTGAGATATAAGCCTGTAGTCCGATTATTCCATAGACCGCTGTAGCACCAACTAAGATCAATATTGATTGCTGTCGTTTTTGAGGCTTTTGCTGCAGCAGTACCAGGGTTGTTCCTTTTCCTAACAATGCTGCTAATAGAATCATCCAGCTGTCGGGAATTAATTTTATTGTATGCTGCGATAAAAAATGGTGAACCATGTAAGCATGGGCTTCACCTCCGGTAAATACCTTGGGACAAGTATCTGGTGGCTTTCTGGTTCGATTCAGTGGATGACACCAATATTCAATAGCTAGAGGTAGAGAAAAATTATCCTCTGCTTCATCATATCCCCCAGAGGCAATGATAACCACTTGCTGCTCAATGTTAGGAAAGTCACTTTTGAGGAATTCCCAAGCAGGCTTGTGCTCATAAGCCTGTTCTGGAGGAATAGAAAAGTCAATAATATAGCGCATCCCTAAAGGTAGATTCTTTGGTTTGAGAGATGCGTTCGCGTAGCGTGGCCTACGGCCAATCGCATTATCCTGGCTACTGACTTGCTGAAGATACTGACTAACTTGCTGCTGAAAGTTGGTGGTACTTTCAACATTAGGATTTAATCCTATCCCGTGGTTTGGCTGTTGGTGCAACTGGTGTGATAGAGCCAGTAGATAGGCAAAAGGACATGACTTGTTGCAGGTGGCATCCTGGGGGAGTTCCATATCCCAACGGAAAAAGGTAATATCCCCTTGTAGACTCCATTTAGGGCTAGCAATTTTGGGAAACACCTTGCGATTTTTATCCTGATTGACCCCAAAGACAAACCAGGTATCCTGTTGACTAACAGCGGATTGAATCGCACTAGCCAGTTTTTCCTCTCTTGGTTCTTGGGTATAGAGGAGATAATCAATTCCAATTACCTTAGCGCCTGAGTTCGAGAGTTGTCTGACTAATTTGCCAAGGTATTCCCGTTCCATCGGCTGGGTTTTAAAGCCTTTTATCTCCAGTTGCGCCTGATTGATTGAGTCTTGATCAATAGCAATTAACAGTACAGAGCGTGGCTTGGCGGAGGATAACCCCTCCCGAGGAAACTGGTTTGTGCTATCGCGATAGACCGCTTGAAGAAACGTTCGCCCATCTAGCAACATGTCTTGTACAGGAACCATAGCGCTAACTAAAAGCACACTAGCTAATGCGATCGCTTCTTTTGGTTTAGGTAGCCACTGCTGAAGTAGTTTCTGGTAACCCCAAGGCTCAATCCGAAATGGCTTAGCACCATAGGGACTAAAAAACGAAGGAATCAGGTAAGCTGATGGATAAACAAACTTCTCACCTACCTGTAAATTGCGACAAGCTGCCAGCATTGCTTCCTGGACATCCTGATACTGAGCTAAGCGGCTGCAAAATTCTTTGAGAAATACATGAGCAACACTATCATGAACTTCCTCCCGCATGATCACCACTTGCAATCCTAAATCAGCCAACCGATTCGCTATTTTTAGACCATTACAGGAGTTAAAGACGCACAACTGAAGTCCCTGATTTTTAGCAGTAGTTAGGTATTCCTTTATTTCACTGATAGATACCAACTGCTCTGGCGCGATCGCTAATTTTCCATCAGTAACTTTTGTTTCATCACTATGACCCATAAAAAATAGAGCATCCCACCCCCTTTCATCCGTTATTTCTGCCGCCAGTGCTGCTTTAAGATTAACCCCATCCTCTTGCTGTTGCCAGTCAAAGAACTCTACTTGAGCAACTCCTTTGAGCAACTTAACAGCCTGCTTATCTTTCTCCAAATTCAGATCTGTATTATCCCCCAAAATCGCTAAAATCCGAGGTTTACCATGGCGCAGGTTATTATCTAGCGCTATTGTTTCTCCCTGAGTGGTCATCGGAATCCTGGTAATCCGAATGGTTCCACTGGGGATATCCTCTAGAACCAACTGCCATGCTTCCCAAGGAAGCCGTGCCAATTCCACAGAATCGCAGGCTATAAAAATAGCTACTTCTCGATAGGCTTCTGCTGTCTTATTTGACTGTGATTCCTTTCTAGCAATAGTGAAAATTTGATGTTGAATTGTTTCTCGAATAGTCTGTAATTGACCTAACCACCGTTGAAAAACATCCAGAAATATCTCTTTTGCTTCTTCTAATTCATGTCCCAAGTCATCGACTACTGGTGTGATGGCACCACTAGATAATTCTCTTGCTCGCAATTTCGGGTAAAACTGGAGGTAAAGGTATCGCCACTCTTCATAACAGTCTATTACTTTAGCTGGATAGTCCAACTTTGCGGAGACTTCCTGTCCGTGATTACCCCGTAAATAAAACAGACAGGATGAATCAGCTTGCCAAATATTTAGTCTAAAACTACTTTGATGATTAGTTGTCATTTGTTCCTTGTTTATTCCCCCTACTCTCTACTCCCTACTCCCTACTCCCTACTCCCTACTCCCTACTCCCTATTAAAATATCATAAACATTTATCAGGCTCAAAAGCAAAGGGAAGTAGAGTTAATGATGCTCCGTTACTTAAAGAAATGGTTACTACAAATTTTTGGTTCCAGCTACCTGCTACTGCAACATGGAGATAACGTTCATTTACCAATACCGCTTCAGAGACAACACCAGTGAATTCACTGATTCGTAACTTCATACCAGGGGGAAGTGTATTACCAAGACAGTCTTCGATTAGCAATAGCAATGCCCATTCTCGAGTATCTTCTGGTGCTTTCTGGTAAATGAACCAGGTAACAGCACATAGTTTGAACAGAATGCCATTTAAATTAACAGTTTGGTAAGAGCCACGAGCATGAGCCGGAACAATTAATCCTTTTTGTCGTCTCAACTCTTTAGCGATCGCTCGATATCTGTCCGGTTCATCCGATACTGGACTAATCCGACGCATCGATGGCTTAGAAAAAGTATAGTCAGGAAGCAGTTGCCAAGATAAACAGCTTGCTAACTGATCCATTTCTCCTCGCAGCCACTCTGCTGTATTAATGGCTGTTTCAGCAAAGAATGGTAGGATTTCCTGAACAGAACGCTTAGTATCAGCAACTGGAATTGTGATCTCTTGAGAATCTAACCAACGCAAGTAGTGCAGTAAATGATTTGGTTGCTCATCAAATAAAGACAGAGGTAAATTATAGTTACGGTTACCTTGTGGTAAGTTAGCTGATTCGCGATATTTAACCAACTCGTCGTGACGTAAAAAACCTCTAATAATACCGTGTTCTTGGGTTTCTTTAACCTCAATTATGATATAGAAATGAGCGGCAATTTCTGGTAATTCAACAGCAGCTATTGGAACATTAACCCCTGGCTCTAGGAGATTTTCCGTGACAAGTATACACAGATTAAAATCCCCAACTCTCAAATTACATACCGTTTCAATCAGATTAGCATAGTCTGGTTGAAACACCGAACATTTATCATTATTAATTTGTAGCTTATCAACCCGTTCTTCTAACCATCTTTCAAACCCAAATAACGCTAAACCATTTAGATAATTTTGCCAATGGTTTGCCTCATTATTCAATTTTTTACTAATCTTTTTCGCTTGGTCAAAGTCTTCAGGTTCGAGCCAAAATACTTCTAGAGTTGAAAGGGTTATATCCCTGGAATCTATCCTAGCATTATTCATTAGTTTTATCCTTGTGTTCATCTAGATATCGGCACAGTCGCTGAGCATATAAACTAGTCATTGAACGGGTTTTAGAAGTACTCAGTTCGGCTACCGCTTCTTGAAAAAATTGTGTGTTCAAGAAAGCCTCGAATTCCTGCATCAGGTTACTCAAATAATCGAGCTTTGTGGCATTTTTTTCCAGAGCTAATCCTTTAGTAGTTGTTGAGATAAGCTGGAAAAAATTTTCTACACTCAGATACTGAACGCGATTCAGCAGTTTCCCTGGTGCCAAGACTCGGCTGGCTTGGGAATGATTGGTCATATTCAAAAGGGTTGCTATCTCTTTAAGAGACTTACCCTCACAGTAAAGGAATCGGAAACCTGGGATAACCTTTGAAGCAAAACAAGCGTAACGGCGCTTTTGCT
This sequence comes from Moorena sp. SIO4A5, assembly GCF_010672005.1. Classification (NCBI taxonomy): domain Bacteria; kingdom Bacillati; phylum Cyanobacteriota; class Cyanophyceae; order Coleofasciculales; family Coleofasciculaceae; genus Moorena; species Moorena sp. SIO4A5. The sequence continues at coordinate 20,263 of NZ_JAAHHZ010000067.1, forward strand.
CTAAAGAGGCAATGTGCTCAGCCAACGCTTGCGCTATAGCGTGATCTAAAACCTCAATCAGTCCCTGTTCAAGAAAATCCTGCAATTCAGATTGTCCTAAATGATCTATGGTATTAATAGAGTTTAGATCAGGTAATTCTTTCGGGACATACTCGCCAGTTTCTGGATCCCGTGCTTCTAGAGGTTCCCAGATCGGACTTCCTCTGCGGCTCCAAATCTCCTCCTCTTGCAGACCCTTGGCTATCCTGGTTAGTTCTTTGTGAAGCTCTTTGGTGGAATTGATTATAACACCACGTTCTGGCAACAGGTGGAGCATGTCTTGGAGTTGGTCATCCCTAGGCTCAAGGCATTGGTTAACTCTATGGTTGACTCTATGCTTAACTCTATGGTTAACTCTATTGCGCCGTTGCTGTTGTCTGTCTTGAGAATAGACAGTATGGAACGTTTCAACTAGTTTGCGATCGCGTGGATAGAGCTGTTCAAGATGTCTGAGTTTAACTCGTCCCAACAGTGACCAGTTACTGGACAAGGGCAATCCCTGTTCAGCTAAGCAACGTTTGATCTCAGGATGTTGTTTGGTTTTAAGATATGCCCAATTGTCCAAACTGAGGCGAGCTGATGAGTTCAGACGATAGCTTGCCAAGACATCAATCGTAAAAAACTGACCAAGTCCAGGTTCAATGTCACCTTGCTTATTAACAACCAGTTGAGCTTTGCCATCACTATCGAGAATAATCGGAGTTTTGCCATCATCATTGAGTACATAGGATAGCAGCTCACGGTAAGTTAACCGATAGTCAAGGCAAAACTGACTCGCTAGTGTTTTACAAGCCTTTAGGATCGAGGAAGAAACATAGCACCGAAGACAAAGTCCAGCTAACGCCTGGCATGTAGGATCAACAGTAGATAGCTCAGGGCGAAACCAGGATAGCAGTAAATCCTGGATATCTCGCTCCCACTGAGCTGATAATCTTTCCTTTGGATGTAATCCCAGGAGTGTTTGTTCAAAAAACTCCTGTGCTTGCTGTTGATGGCAGACTTTGTAGCCTTCTTCGTTATTGGCTGGGTCAAATACCCGAATTGTCGAGTATCTAGATGCATCCATAACCGATTGAGACAGCACTCCACTAGTATATAGATGTCATGCTATTTAACCTGTGCAGTTTTCTCAAGCAAAAGCAACAAGCAAGGGGTTGGTCAATGGTGGAACGATTGAGTGTAATCAGTAATGTTATAGCAGAAGTCAGAAGTCAGAAGTCAGAAGTCAGAAGTCAGAAGTCAGAAGTCAGAAGTCAGAAGTCAAAAGTCAGAAGTCAGAAGTCAGAAGTCAAACTCTTGCGCTTACTTAGGTTTGAGACTTTTGTCATGTCCGCGCCTGCCCTGGCGACTGCTAGAATTTGAGATTCCCTCACCGTCAATCATCAAACTCCAACCTACCCTACAACGGACGCCTGGACAAAAACCACCTCCAACCCTTCAACCTCCAACCTTGGCCAATAGGCCACGCGATCACGTTCAACCCTTCAACCTTCACCCCTCAACCTTGGCCAATAGGCCACGCGATCACGTTCAACCTTCAACCCTTCAACCTCCCAACCTTGGCCAATAGGCCACGCTTCGCGAACAACCTGCCAACCTCAAACCTGCCAACCTTGGCCAATAGGCCACGCTTCGCGAACAACCTCCCAACCTTGGCCAATAGGCCACGCTTCGCGAACAACCTCCCAACCTTGGCCAATAGGCCACGCTTCGCGAACAACCTCCCAACCTTGGCCAATAGGCCACGCTTCGCGAACAAACTCCCAACCTTGGCCAATAGGCCACGCTTCGCGAACAACCTGCCAACCTTGGCCAATAGGCCACGCTTCGCGAACAACCTGCCAACCTCAAACCTGCCAACCTTGGCCAATAGGCCACGCTTCGCGAACAACCTCCCAACCTTGGCCAATAGGCCACGCGATCGCGTTCAAAAACCTATTAATTGTGAAACTCAATCCATTTAAGCGACGAAAATTTCTATTCCAAAGTTTAGGAGCTCTGGGAATAACTCTGTTATCAACTGGTTGCCGAAAAGCTTACAATTCTCAAGAGATCATCTACTCTGATTCTGGAGATAATTCGTTGTCACTGAAGTATATTAACGTTGCCCCTACCAACAATCAACCACCAACTGGATTAATTGTCTGCTTACACGGCTTTGGAGCCAACTCCGAAGATTTGGTATCTTTGGCTAAGGCGCTAAACTTACCAGACTATCAGTTTCTATTTGCTGAAGCTCCCTTTGACCATCCTGCTGTACCTGGGGGGAAAATGTGGTATGATCTGAATGTCCCCGGCTATCAAGGCTTAACCGAAAGCAGACAGAAGCTGATTGATTGGCTCGAATCCCTGGCCAAAAGGCCACGCTACGCGAACGAAGTGAGCACTGGCGTGCCCCTATCCCGCACCATTCTGAGTGGATTTTCTCAAGGCGGAGCCATGACATTAGATGTAGGGTTAGCCTTGCCAATAGCAGGCTTAGTATCCATGAGTGGCTATTTACATAGCGAACCCCAACTTCCTACAAGCTCATCGTTACCACCGATTTTGATAGTTCATGGCAGACAAGACGAGGTTGTACCGTTAATGGCTGCTCACAATGCTAGAGATACTTTAACTGGTTTAGGGATACAGGTCAAGTATCAAGAATTTGACATGGGACATCAAATCATCCCAGAGGTAGTAGTGCTATTTCGTAATTTTGTTCTTGAAGTAATGGCTAATCGGTAATCTGTTCGCGTAGCGTGACCGTTCGCGTAGCGTGGCCAATAGGCCAAGGTCAAGGACTTTTAGTTAATTTAATTTTTTCGATTCCGAAATCCTGATAACAATTAGAAACTCAGTAGAATACAAAAGTTTGTCAGATTAAGCCTAGAGCCATCTTCCCCATCTTGCCATCCCTCCCTTTCTACACAACTAGGTGTAGTCTAATTGAGTGCAGACTACTATAATTACTCCCCTATCAATCTTGTTTGTTTTCAATTAACAGACGACTAGGGTGTAAAGTGTGAAACTGATATATTTCACAAAAAGTTTACAAAATCTTGAAATTCTTTCAGTGTAGATAACACAAACTTGATGAGTAGTTGGTCACTTTAACGCGCTTCGCTAATCCACCAGAGAACTCTATGAATGTTATTGAAACCAAAATACCAGAAGTCTTAATTATTGAACCCCGCGTCTTTGGTGATGACCGTGGTTTTTTCTTTGAAAGCTACAACAAAAGAGTTCTAGCAGATAAAGCTGGGATCACCGCTGAGTTTGTCCAGGATAACTATTCCCGTTCAGCCCAAGGAGTGCTTCGAGGATTACACTACCAGATTCAACAGCCCCAAGGTAAATTGGTGCGGGTTTTACTGGGGACTGTATTTGATGTGGCAGTGGATATCAGAAAAAGCTCCCCGACCTTTGGACAGTGGGTTAGTTGTTTGCTGAGTGCAGAAAATAAACAACAAATCTGGATTCCGGCTGGATTCGCTCACGGATTCCTGGTGGTCTCTGAATTCGCTGAAGTTTTATATAAGACTACCGACTTCTACGCTCCTGATCACGAGCGGACTATTTTGTGGAATGACCCTGACCTAGCCATTCATTGGCCTCTGACCGACTCTCCTAGTCTGTCGGCTAAAGATCAAGCGGGTAAGTCTTTCAAAACAGCCGAGGTTTTTTAATGAAAAAAATCTTACTCACTGGCATCACTGGACAAGTGGGTCAAGAGTTGGAAGATACTCTGAGTCCCCTAGGCCAAGTAATCGGTGTGGGGCGCTCGGATATGGACTTAGCTGAGCCAGAGAGTATTCGTCAGGTAATTCATCAGATTAAGCCTGACGTGATTGTCAATGCAGCGGCTTACACGGCTGTGGATAAAGCAGAGACAGAACTGGCACTGGCTAAATCGATAAATGCTGTTGCTCCGACCATCATGGCAGAGGAAGCTCAGAATTTAGGGGCGATCCTGCTGCATATTTCCACCGACTATGTGTTCGATGGCAAAAAAAATACTCCTTACACGGAGCAAGACACTCCTAACCCCATCGGTTCCTATGGTAAGTCGAAACTGCAAGGGGAAGAAGGGGTTGAGCAAAAATGCGATCGCAATCTCATCCTGAGGACTGCTTGGGTTTACGGTACTCGTGGTCATGGCAACTTTGTTAAAACCATGTTACGACTGGGGGCTGAGCGAGAAGAGCTTCGGGTGGTAGCGGATCAAGTGGGTACTCCTACCTGGGCTAAGGATATAGCAGTAACCATTACTCAACTTTTGCAAGCAATGGATTCTAATCCAGTGGTAGGAGGAATCTATCACTTCACCAACAGTGGTGTCACTAGTTGGTATGACTTTGCCGTTGCCATCTTTGAAGAAGCCAAACTCCTGGGCTTCCCCTTAAAATTGCAGCGAGTTGTCCCAATTACTACCCCAGAATACCCCACTCCTGCTCAGCGTCCAGCTTACTCAGTTCTCTCAAACCAGAAAATATCCCAAACCTTGGGAACCTATCCGCCCCATTGGCGTCAATCCTTGAGGCAAATGTTAGCAGAACTTTATCACAAGCTTGGGTAATTGCTATAAGCATAGGGAGTAGGGAGTAGGGAGTAGGGAGTAGGGAGTAGGGAGTAGGGAGTAGGGAGTAGGGAGTAGGGAGTAGGGAATCGGGAATCGGGAGTAGGGAGTCGGGAGTCGGGAATCGGGAATCGGGAATCGGGAATCGGGAATTGGAAAAAAATCCTGTGTACCTGATTACTATGAAAACCGCTATAGTTCAAGTTCACCCTTAAACCTTCAACCTTGGCCAATAGGCCACGCGATCGCTGAAAGCGGGACTTCGTCCATCGCGTTCAACCTGCTAACCTTGGCCTTTGGCCACGCTACGCGAACAACCTGCTAACCTTGGCCTTTGGCCACGCTACGCGAACAACCTTGGCCAAAAGGCCACGCTACGCGAACAACCTTCAACCAAACAACCTTCAACCAAACAACCTTCAACCTTCAACCTGCTAACCTTTAACCTTCAACCTTAATAATTCATATTTCATATTTCAGACTTTATAGTGAGGATTTTATATAGCTTATGAAAGCACTAATTCTTTCTGGGGGAAAAGGCACTCGTTTACGTCCCCTAACTTATACTGGTGCCAAACAGTTAGTACCTGTTGCTAATAAACCAATTTTGTGGTATGGGCTTGAAGCGATTATCGCTGCTGGTATTACTGATATCGGTATTATTATCAGTCCTGAAACTGGGGAAGAAGTTAAGGCTAAAACAGGAAATGGCGATCGCTTCGGAGCTAACATTACCTATATCCTCCAAGACCAACCCTTAGGACTTGCCCACGCCGTTAAAGTCGCCCAACCCTTTCTGGGAGATTCTCCCTTTGTAATGTACTTGGGAGACAACTTGGTTCAAAGTGAGCTGAACTTATTTGTAGAGAATTTCCAGAATAAAAATCTGGATGCTCTGACTTTGCTAAGGGAGGTAGAAAATCCTACTGCTTTTGGTGTTGCCAAAGTCGATGAATTTGGGCGAGTGTTGCAGCTAGTAGAAAAACCGAAAGTTCCTCCTTCTAATCTAGCACTGGTAGGTGTTTACCTATTTTCTCCTGTTATCCATCAAGCAATTGCTAACATCCAGCCTTCTGCTAGAGGGGAACTGGAAATTACCGATGCGATTCAATACTTGATTGATCAGCAAAAAAATGTAGAAGCTTTTCAAATCAAAGGTTGGTGGCTGGATACTGGTAAAAAAGATGACTTGTTAGCTGCTAACCAGATTATTCTAGATACTTGCCTAGAATCTGCTGTTGATGGTGAAATTGACTCCGAAAGTCGAATTAGCGGACGGGTACAGATTGGTAAGGGGTCTTATATTACTAATTGTACCATTCGTGGTCCAGTTACCATTGGTGAAAACTGCCATCTGGAAAACTGCTTCATTGGTCCATATACTAGCATTGCTGACAAAGCTACTCTGGTAGATGCTGACATTGAGCATAGCGTGATTCTAAAAGGTGCTAAATTAACGGGTATTCATCAACGAATTGTTGATAGTTTAATTGGAGAAAGAGCTAAAGTTAAAGCTGCACCCCAACATCCAAAAGCATTACGATTCATGATTGGTGATGACTCACAAGTTGAATTAACTTAAGTACAGTTTGTGAGTTAACTGTTGAAGGTTATCAGGTTTAAGGTTATCAGGTTTAAGGTTATCAGGTTTAAGTTGATCAGGTTGTTTGCCCTTGGGGTTACCGTAGGGTAGGTTGACTGATAAGGTTTAATGGTTAACCAATACCTCGTTAAACATTACTAATAGATAAAATTAGACCTCTCTATTGAAAAGGTAGTTTGATGATGCTGTTTGGGTCAATTATTGTTTATGAAAGCCTATTGATAGCTGGCATATTGCCTGCCTATTTAATACTTATGGCCTTTAACCTTTAACCTTTAACCTTTAACCTTTAACCTTTAACCTTTAACCTTTTGCCTATTTTTTATAATAACCAACTGAAGTACTGACATACTCAAACTAATCATGAATTCTTCTGAACAAAAATCCCTGACTACTAGACAACCTCGCCAATTACTAGTAACAGGTGGTGCAGGATTTATTGGCTCGAATTTTGTTCATCACTGGTGTGAACAGTACCCAGGCGATCGCGTGGTGGTACTGGATGCTCTGACCTATGCTGGCAACCGCCAGAATCTGGCTGGTCTGGAAGAGAAAGCAAATTTGCGGTTTGTCCAGGGAGACATATGCGATCGCACTCTAGTAGACCGCCTGCTACAGGAAGAAAACATCGACACCGTCGCCCACTTTGCTGCTGAATCCCACGTTGACCGCTCCATTTTAGGACCCGATGCCTTTATCCGCACCAATGTAGTCGGTTCCTTTACCCTACTAGAGTCCTTCCGGCAAAAATGGCAAAATCAAGGACAACCAAGGGATTATCGCTTCCTCCATGTTTCCACGGATGAAGTGTATGGCAGTCTAAGTGCTGATGACCCAGCCTTCTGTGAAACCACACCCTATGCCCCCAACAGTCCTTATTCTGCTTCCAAAGCTGGCAGTGACCATCTTGCTCGGGCTTATTACCATACCTATGGGGTCCCCACTATTATCACTAATTGCTCCAATAACTATGGACCCTATCATTTTCCAGAAAAATTAATTCCCCTGATGTGCATCAACATCCTGTTGGGCAAATCTCTACCGGTCTACGGGGATGGACAAAATATTCGAGATTGGCTCTATGTGGGTGATCATTGCCGTGCTTTAGATGTGGTGATTCACAAAGGTCAAGCAGGGGAAACCTATAACATTGGTGGCAATAACGAAGTCAAAAACCTTGACCTAGTTCACCAGATTTGCGAGCTGATGAATGAATTAGCCCCTGATCTACCGGTCGCTCCAGCACAACAGTTAATTACCTTTGTCAAAGACCGCCCAGGCCATGACCGTCGCTATGCTATTGATGCCACTAAAATTAAAACTGAACTGGATTGGGTACCAACAGAAACCTTAGCAGGTGGACTACGTAAAACCATTGAGTGGTATCTAAGCAACCGGGATTGGTGGCAACCATTGCTATCCCAAGAGTATCAAGCTTATTATCAGAAAGTTTATGCCTAGAAGGGTTAAGGCTTGAGTACCTTGTCCTAGGTTTTAGGGAGTAGGGAGTAGGGAGTAGGGAGTAGGGAGTAGGGAGTAGCGATGCAGTGTGGTCAAGACCGCTTAGGTGCGCTTTCCGTAGGCGAATTAAATTCGCCACGGGTCGCACCTCTGCATCGCTTTTTCATAACACCAAAAAATCCTTCAAGTTCTTTCCTACTGTTACCTGTTGCTATGAGCCGCTGTTCCCTATTCCCTATTCCCTGTTCCCTGTTCCCTTTTGGGGAAAGGGATAAACTATCAAATTTTCTCTCATCATATTTTTTTTTATCCAAGCTTTATCTAGTTAAAGATTTAGTTAATTGTTATTAAAATTTATAAATTTTATCTGAGTTATATTTAAACTGATAGTCGAGACAATTAAGCAATCACTATCAAGAGTTGATTAAACTCTTAATTACTTACATCCAGGTTAAAACTATTGGTATTCGATATGTCAGTTCATGGTGTTCCCTTAGTCAAGAAATCGATAGCATTTCCAAATATAGCATTTTTCAATTCGGTGAAGTATAGAGCAGTTGATAAAGCCCAATGATTATGAAAGAACCCTTAACTAAACTGAAATGGTCGAAATACCTAATTATTGCAGTAGCTGGATTCTTGATTCGTTTAATTGTATTTTCTACCTCTTATACGAACGAATCCCCGGAAAATACAATCACATCACCGGAAGATTTAATCAATAATCTTTGGGTGCTGATAGCAGGAATTTTAGTATTTGCCATGCAGCTAGGATTTGCCCTGCTAGAAGCAGGGTTTAGCCCAGCCAAAAACACCGTTAACGTACTGTTCAATAATGTTGCTGGTGTCTGTTTAGGGATAGTAGTATTTTTTCTGTTTGGGTATGCTCTAATGTACCACCCTGCCACTAGTACTGACTCAAACGTAATAGGTATCCAAGGAGTTTTAAGAGTAAGTAGCTCCTATCTTGCTTTAAACCACTTGCTTCCCAGAGCAGGAGCTAAACACTTGTCGGTTTACATAGACTTTTTCTTTCAGGCTGCTTTTGCTGCCACATCAGCAACTATCTGTTCCGGAGCTGTTGCTGGTCGCATCAAACCCCTGGCCTATCTTTTACTCACAGTTATTATTACAGGCTTAGTTTATCCCATCAGCGGCTCTTGGGTGTGGGGTGGTGGCTGGCTAGATGACTTGGGATTCCATGACTTTGCTGGTTCTCTGGTAGTACATTCTGTTGGAGGAGCTGCTGCTTGGGCTTGTGTGATTATTTTAGGTCCAAGAAAAGGAAGGTTTGATGGTGGAGGTCAACTATCCCCAAGAGAACAAAGTGAGTTAAAGCCCCACAGTTTACCCCTTGCTGCGATGGGAACTTTTATTTTGTGGCTTGGGTGGTATGGCTTTAACGCAGGTAGTACTGTGACTACTCCCACATCAAATCAAAGATTATGATGTGGGCTTCTCAAACTCACGTATGAGACTTGCTGTTCCTCAATATCCTGTATTGATTTACCACAGCCATTGAGCGGCAGTCCGACCGCCATTAATCCACGATTTAAGATATTAATACCACTGTTCCAATCACGGTCAATTTTGACTTGACAACATAAACAACAATGAACACGCTCACTCAAACTTTTTTCAACCCTAGAACCACAATTAAAGCACTCAATACTTGTCCCCCGTGGGTTGACTTCTTGGACTAACAAGCCGCGTTTGACCGCCACTGCTTGCAATATCTCCAGAAATGCACCCCAAGCTGCATCATGTATTGATTTGGCTAACTTACTTCGAGCAAGTCCTTTGATGTTTAAGTCTTCGTGAGCAATTAAGTCGTACTTATTACACAACCAATGAGCAACCTGATAATGAAACTCCTTTCGACAACGGGTTAAATGAAGGTGCAATAAAGCCACTTTGTGCTTGGCTTTTTTCCAGTTTTTAGATCCCTTGACACGACGGGACATAACTTTTTGCGCCTGAGCTAGCTTGTCCTGAGCTTTTCTGTAAAACTTCGGAATAGATACCGCTTCCCCGTCAGATGTGGTTAAGAATTTTTCCAAGCCAACGTCAATACCGACAGCAGTTTTAACTGAATCTATAGGCAGTATTTCAGGAACTGTATCATCTTTCATTGAAAGGCAACAGTACCAACCATCTGCCTTCCGAACAATAGTACATTGTTTAAGGGTAAAACCTCTAGGTAATGGTCGGTGCATTATGACGGGCATCGATCCAATTCGACTTAGTTTTAAAACGCCGTCAATTAAATGTGCCCCAGCCTTAGAACTATTTACCCTAGGAAAAACAAACGAGCGAAGTTCGCCAGTCTTTTTGAAACGAGGTCTACCTCCACGTTTACCGCTAGCATCAGGTTTCCGCCATCTATCCCACGCCTTGTTAAGGCGTTGTAGATTCACCTGTTGAGTTTCTGCATAGATTTTTTTGTACTCAGGAAACAAACGTTTCGTTTCCTTGAGAGCTGCTTGTTGGGTGTAATAGCTGACCGGTTCTGGAATTTCACCAATCGGCTCACTTACTAAACTACATCTATCAATCGGAGATCGAGTCCGATGAAGCCAATTCAGTCGTTGTCCCAAAGCGTAATTCCAATGACGACGCAGAAGTTCAAGCCACCACTCCATAGTGGCGATTTGTTCAGGACTTGGCTTGAACCGGTAGCAGTAAGTGAGTATCATGGTTTTATTGTAGCATTTATCCCATAGTTATGAAAGGTAACTACACAAAAAAAACCGGTGTATCTATCGTATTACTGTAAATATTCTACTAGTAACAAAGTACAGATGACAAGTCATATCAGATCAAATTTTGATGTGGCCTACGGCCTCCGCTGCGCGAACAGGTTAAAGCAAATTTGCTCTGACACTTGTGTTAAATGGGACTGTAACCTAGTAGAATTTAACGGAGAGAAAGATCACCTTCACTTACTTGTTGACCTTAACCCTAAAGTCGCTCCAGTTAAACTAATAGCAAATATCAAGACTGTGACTAGTAGATTAATTCGTTACTGATTTTCTGATTACTTAAAACGGTTTTACACCAGACAAAAAGGTTTTCACCGACAGGATATTATTTTGTAGCCTCTTGTGGCGGCGTAACGATTGAGCAACTAAAGAGTTATGTCCACGGGCCAGAATACCCCGTCAGGTAATTCCCCGGAGACGAAACCTTAGATAGGGTCGCCTTTATAGTTAGCAGACTATGCAGAAAAGGGTTAAATCTTTTTTAATAAGGCGACCCTATCTTACGGTAACTTCGGCGTAGCCGACGCTTCGCGAACAAACCCGCTAACATGCGCGGGTATAACGGGAGACCCCTTACCTGTTTAGTTGGATTTTTCACCAGACTCTGTAGGGAAGATTGTATTAAACACAAGTCTCGCTGGCTGTGCTAGCGCCTTGGCTGTCATAGCCTGGAGGTGGATCAAGAAACCTCGCAAAGTTGACCTCTCAACTATCCTCAACGGCATCTTGGGGGGTCTGGTAGGAATAACAGCTTCCTCTGATGTAGTTGAGCCACTTGAATCTTTATTCATAGGAATAGTTTCTGGGGTAATTGTGATTTTGGGTGTTGATTTGTTGAGCCACAATAAAATGGATGATGCTGTTGGTGCTATTCCCGTACATTGCTTTTGCGGTATTTGGGGAGGATTAGCTACTGGTTTCTTTGCCCAAGGCGAGAAGATTCATTTAGGTAAGCAATTATTAGGTTCATTTCTAATCCCTTTCTGGTCATTCATCGTAGTATTATTGGTGTTAAAAGGATTGGATTATAGATTCGGAATCAGAGTATCCCCTGAGAAATAAAATTATGGACTAGATTGGCAGGAGCACGCTGAAAGAGCTTATCTATCCTTGGAGAAGAAGGAATAAAAATGAATAAAAACGAAATGAACGTAAAAGCTAAGGAACTAAAGTCAGAACTAGAAAATTTTAATTACGATAACTTTGCGAATAAACATTCCAAAACAGGATACTGGCAGTCCTGGACAAGTAAGTTTAAGGAATTTATATAAGAAAAGTTAAAACCTTTAGTAAAGAAAGCATCAAATGAATTTCCATATCAACGGATAGATGAACCGTTTCGCCAAGGGATAGACATCTTGGATGTCAAAAAAAAGCCAGTAAACTCGGATGATTTTGAAAAGGGGAAAGAAATCTTGTTAATCTGTATTAGGTATATTGAAGAAAATACGACACCAGAAACAAGACCACCAAACCTAGGTAATATGCAAAAAAATCCTACTAAGAATAAACCTCAGAAAATATTTGTATCCTATTACAGTGAGGAAGTTTTTAGGCAAATTGAGACTATATTCGCTACTTTAGGCGCACTAGATGCTGAGATGGTTAACTTAGAACATATAGCTCGTAGGCAGTCTAATAGCTTAGAAACAGTTAGTACGAGAATTCATGAAATTAAGTCTTGTTATAGCGCGATAATTTGTCTACCAAAAGAAGAACAATCTGAACAATTCAATCCTATAGCTTATATGGATTTAGCAACTTGCATGACTCTTTTTTATGACCGAACTATCCTGATCTATGAAGTCGGTGATCTGCCAGACAACTTAGCGAGTAAAGTAGAAACTTTCAAGTTTTCGGGTAATTTAGATTTTTTAACAGGAATGGAACTATCTCGTAAAATCTTGGATATTTTAAAAAAAGGAAGTTGACCTGATTAGAGATAAGGGATGAAAAACGAAGAATTTACAAGGTACTTTGTCCAAAATTTACCAGACAAAGTGCATAGCGCAATCAATAATTAAGTTATGCGATCGCTTTTTAGAAAAAAGGAGGAGTCTTTCCTACGAACAACATCTCATTGCTTTTGCTAGCTTTGAACAGTTTCTCAGAGATCACACTATTCCCTATTCAATTCCCAGAAGTTTTGAGTATTCTGGACTTTCAAACTATCAAAGAGAAAAAGCTATTGTCGAATTCTTTAGAACTATCAAGCAAACTATCCAATCGCTTCCATGGAGCGAGCAGTCAAAGTTGAGGGAGCAATCTCTGAGTAGCACCTGGAAGCCAAAGGAAAACCTTCAACCGAAACAAGAACTTAAATCTTTATCTCAAGATGCTTTGCTAGGTTTGATTCAAGAAAAAGATAATTTAATTAATCTTTTAATTAGACAGGTAGAAACAGCGCTACAGCGTCCGAGTTTTTATACACACACAAATGTTAAAGAGGTAGGTACTATGACTAACAATCCCGGTGGATTTTCTGTAAGTGGTTCTGTCGGTGGTGATATCCACAACCAACAAGGTGACAACAATCTGCAAGGTGACAATAACACTCAAATAATCCAAGGTCAAGGTGCTGGATCAACCGAAGAACAGCTAACCAAAGAGCAGGTTATTGAGTTGTTAGCAAAACTCGACAAGCTGGTTCGAGGAGCAGAACTGCCAGAAGATACCAAAGAAGAGGCAACCATGTATCTTGGTGCTGCCAAAAAAGCGACGGAAAAAGAAGAACCGAAGAAGGAAACAGCACTCGCCAACCTAGAGAGTGTAGCAGAAACTCTCGAAACAGCGAGTAAGACGGTTGATGCGGGTAAAAACATCTGGGACAAAGCCAAGCCTATCATCCTTAAGGTGGCAGGTTGGTTAGGCGCTGCTGCTGGTTCTTACCTTTTGGGTCTGTAGAATTGATTTCTGTTTAAAGCGCCATAGTTTAGGAATTTCCATAACGCTATCTTGGTCCTTGTGGTAGCCTCCACAAGGGCACTTTTTCCTATTTTTATACACCTCCCATACCTCCCATATCTCCCACAACAACCTTTCTTTCCCTGTTCCCTTTTCCCTGTTCCCTGTTCCCTTTTGGGGAAAGGGATAAACTATCGAATTTTCTATCATCAGATTTTTTTTTATCTAATTTTGATATAGTTAAAGTTTTAGTTAGTTTGCCTTGAATTTGATAAATTTTAGCTGAGTTAGATCTAAACTGATAGTCGAGACAATAATTAAGTACTAACTACTAAGAGTTATTTGAAATATTAATTACTTAATTTCAGGTTAAAACTATGAAGATTCGAACGGTTATTTGATGGTGTTATATTTTGAATAGTTAAGAGGTAAATCATTACTTATTTCAGTCTAGCAATCCCTGTACAAATTGTGATAATTTTTATTCCCTATTCCCTACTCCCTACTCCCTGTTCCCTGTTTCCTGTTCTTTTTCCCTGTTCCCTTTGCTATAGCTGGATTCTTGATTCCTTGAATCATAGTTTATAAGTCCTCTTACTTAAGCAATTACTACGTTAATTGATAATACATTTATGATCAGTATTATTACTACAGTATTATTACTATAGTTGGTGTTGAGTTTTTTAGATTATACTGAGATGTCTTACCTTTAACTAAAAGCTAATAACTTCTTAGTTAAGATTCATGGAACACAAATTATTATCTACATTGATAAAACCTCGACTAGTTATTAGCTAAACACAGTACTGCGGTTTGCATAACTATCAGGTACACATTGTTTCTCATCTTCCCTCTTCCCTACTCCCTGCTCCCTGCTCCCTGCTCCCTACAAACCCAAAACTTTGTACCTAACTGAAGTGCAAACCGCTGTAACTAATAACTAGTCTTTAACTCACCTGCTATTCCAGCCAACTTTACCTATTATTAACTAGTTTTGTCCTAGTGCAATATCTAAGTTTAAGAACCAGTGCAACTAGGCAGATGGAGCTCTCTGCTGTTCTATTTTAGTCAAAACTATGGAAAACCTTAATACTACAATCAACCTAATCAAAGAAAGGATATTTGATTCCGACTTCCAGCTCGCCAACATCCCTGTTTCCAAGATACTTATGGTGGTGGTCATCCTCCTCCTCACCCACATATGTCGAGGTTTGTTCACTGCCATAATCATTGACAGAATCGAGCGTCTGACTAGCGCTACAGAAAGCACCCTAGACGATGAGTTTATTAAGATTCTTAGAGCACCATTAGGCTGGCTAATTTGGCTGGCTGGACTATGGCTAGTAAATAGTGTTGTGGCAACCCATCTTAGTCCTGAACAGAATCAGAAAATCCCCGAGATTCTCTTTGTCAGCGCTCTGTTCATTGTCACCTATATTCTTTACCGTGCTGCTCCACTACTGGGGGAGCTGCTAGCCGGATTGGCGGCACACACTGAAACTGAACTGGACGATTTGTTCGTCCCCTACTTCCCAAGGCTTTTTCAGACAGCAGCAATCCTGATTGCTGTGATTAAAGCAAGTGAGATTTTGTTGGGGGCATCTGCCGGTGCACTGATCGGTCTAGTCGGTGGCGCAGGTGTCGCCTTAGGTTTGTTATTGAAAGATATTATCTATGACTGGTTTTGTACGGTGATTATCTACGCTGATGGTCTCTATAAACCCGGTGACTGGGTAGGAGTGGACGGCGTAAATGGTTTTGTTCAGATCGTCAGTATTGGTCTGAGAAGTACACAGCTTCGTCTGACTGAGTGGGGTTCTATCAAAAAAGTTCCCAATTCTAAAATGATTGCTGGCGTTGTGGAAAATTGGTCCCAGAAGACTGGCGATACCTTTGAGTGGGGCATAAATTTAACTCTGAAAGTTGATGGGATTTCGGCTGAGCAAACTAGCCGAATTTGTCAGGCTATTGAATAAAAAATTCCGTCTATCGATGGCTTGCACAAGCAGAAACTATTAGTTTTATTTTCCCACATTGAAGAGAATGCTCGTGTGATTATAGTTAGGGTATTTGTGATTGATCCCAACCTCTACTTTGCTGCCCAGCAAAACTTGAATCTAGCCCTATTACAAATCCTGGAAAAAGAGGAAATTGATCACCTGCATGTTGAGCTGGAAAAGCAACTTCAAGACTACAAACAGCTGAAGCAGAATGGCTCTCCCAGTGTGGCTATGATAATTTAGTGTTCAGCCGTCAGCCGTCAGCCGTCAGCTAAAAGCTCACGCTAGGCGAACAGCCGTCAGCCGTCAGCTATCAGCCTTAGCTATGATGGTGACGTACTCCCGACGTTGCCCTAACGGGACAACGCGGGCTTCTTGCCAACACCAGGTACCCCTTCGGTTACTCGGCAAGCTTTACTCCTGACGGGACGCCCCACCGCCAAATTTAAAATGTTTATTGCCGCATTCACATCACGATCTGCTGTAAAACCACAGTGAGGACAAGAATGGATGCGGTCTTTTAATTCTTTAGGGACTTTTGTTCCACAATTGGAACAGTTTTGGCTAGTGTTTCGGGGATTCACTGCTTTCGTTGCCAGTCCAGCATTTTCGGCTTTGACTGACAAGATTGAGAGGAATTGACCCCACCCAGCATCTAATATAGATTTAGCCAATTTGGTCTTAGCCAGACCTTTAATATTTAGCTTCTCATGAGCTACTAGATCATGTTCATCCAGTAATCCCTTTGTTAGAGTCGATGTCCCCTATTAAGGGGAGCACCTCTCCTTCAGAACCGTGCATGAAGCTTTAACCTCACACGGCTCCTAGATATCCTTTCCTTTCGGAGTGCTCCAATGTATCTGTTGGTGGC
>NZ_JAAHHZ010000068.1:0-17649 GCF_010672005.1 Moorena sp. SIO4A5
GTCAAGGAAAAGAAGTAGCAATGATAAGTGAGTTCTTTTGGAATTGGTTGCGCCGTGTACTTGGAGACTTGTTCGCACGGTGCTTTGGGGACGAAGCGGGAGCAATCCCGCTGACTTACCCGATTTACCCTTAATAAAAACCTCCCCCATCTCCCCATATTCCCCTCCTGGTCGGGGTTAGGGGTGGGTTCCCATCTCCCCATATTCCCCTCCTGGTCGGGGTTAGGGGTGGGTTCCCATCTCCCCACACTTCCTATAATTATGGGTATTCAACCTAACTTAATATTACTTCCCAATACAGAAACGGCTGAAAATGCGGTCAAGCACTGATTCGGTTACTTCCTCTCCTGTAATTTCTCCCAAGGCTTGAATTGCTCCACGCAAATCTATGGTCCAAAAATCTAAGGGTAACTCTTGCGCAATAGTTTTTTGCACTTGCTCAAGAGACATTTTCGCCCGCGTCAAGGCAGCAGCTTGTCGTTGGTTAATGGCTAAATCTAAATCAGCGGCTTGCAGGTTGCCACGATTTACTGCGTCAAGAATTGCCTTCTCCAGAGCATCAATCCCTTGATTGTAGGCAGCAGCTGTCTTAACTACCTGCTCTATAGTATTAGGATAGCATAGGGTAGATTCACTCTTATCACTGGCCAGGTCAGTTTTGTTAATCACTAGAATTACCGGACGTTCTTGCACCTGTTGGTAAATTTCCTGATCCCCTGCACTCCAGCCAGTGGTTGCTTCAATCACCAGTAATACCAAGTCAGCCGCCATGGCTGCACTACGCGATCGCTCTACTCCAATCTTCTCCACTTGGTCAGCGGTTTCGCGAATTCCTGCTGTATCGAGTACCTGTACCGGGATTCCCCCTACCACTAACTGAGATTCCACCACATCCCGAGTGGTACCAGGAAGGTCAGTGACAATAGCGCGATCGCATCGACTCCAGGCATTCAATAAACTCGATTTTCCGACATTGGGTCGCCCAAGGATCACCACTTTTAAACCCGTGCGCAATAGTTCACCCTGATCCGCTGTGGCTAATAGTCGGGATACTTCTGTTAAGATATTGTTAAGTTGAGCTACAATTGCGCCTTGATCAAGGGGCGGTAAATCCTCCTCAAAATCAATTCGAGCCTCAATTTCTGCCAAAATATCCAGGCAAGTAGCTCTGGCTTCCCGAATGGGTGTGGCGAGCTTGCCCTGCAACCCAGCTAGGGCGGCTTGAACGGCTGCTAGGGAGCGAGACCCCACTAAGTCCGCAACACTTTCTGCCTGAGTCAAATCCAAGCGCCCATTTAAAAATGCCCGTAGGGTAAATTCTCCTGGCTGTGCTAATCTCGCTCCTTGTTCGAGGCACAATTGCAACACTTTTTGGACGGGCATGATCCCACCGTGGCAATGGAACTCTACCACATCTTCACGAGTGTAGGAACGGGGAGCTTGCATAATCAGCAGCAATGCCTCATCCACTAGCTGTTGGGTTTTGGGATGACGCACATAGCCGTAGAGAATCCGGTGACTCTCCCAAGCCTGACGCCCCGGTGCCTGGAATAAAGTACGGGCAATTGCGATCGCATCTCTTCCTGACAGTCGCACAATACCGATACTGCCTTGTTGGGGGACAACTGCTGTTGCGATCGCAGCAATGGTTTCACTCTGGAACATCTGAGATCAAATTCGGTTAACTTATGATCATATCTCTTTTAGTGGTCATAGGTAATGGGTCATGGGTAATTATAGAGGAGGGAACAGGGAACATAGAAGAGACAATAAGCAACAGGCAAGAAGCAAGAAGCAACAGGCAAAAACATTGCGTACCTTACTAGACTGAAATATATGAGTTTTTAAAACGATAATTTTTGGTAATTTTATAATAATTAATCCAGATTTTACATTATTTTGTTTACGGTTAAACTAGGATGGTTGTATTACCACTAGCTATAGGAGTTATTTTTATTTATTTTTTTTATAAAGATGAGCATTTTTATGTGAAGTTATTAACGATCATGAAATTCCATTTATCAAGATAATAATAAATTTAACTATATAAAAAAAGATTCGATGAACCTTGTTAAGTATTCAGCAATTTAAATTTAAAATTAAAACCGATTAAGATAACCGTATCAGAAAGATTTTACGAATAAGCCAGATGAAATTAGCTGTGAGTAGAATTAGTCAATCCCTGAGCGTTCTCTATGTGTTGGCAGGACCTCTTTGGGTTATACCGACAATAGCACAGCCGATTCAAGCCGATCACACCACTGACACGGAAGTTATCCAAGATGGTAATCGCTTTGATATTGACGGAGGTACTCGATCAGGTGATGGCTCTAATCTATTTCACAGCTTTCAGGAGTTTGGTTTAGACCAAGACCAAATTGTTAATTTTTTGTCTCAACCCGGTATAAAAAACATTCTCAATCGGGTTACAGGTGGCAACGCTTCAGTGATTAACGGTCTCATCCAAGTCACAGGGGGCAACCCCAACCTGTTTTTAATGAACCCAGCGGGGATAATTTTTGGTGCCGATGCCCAGCTGAACATCCCAGGAGCATTCACCGCTACCACCGCTACAGGTATTGGCTTTGGTGATAATAATTGGTTTAGTGCCTTTGGTAACAACGACTACTTTTCTTTAATTGGAACACCTAGTGTCTTTAGGTTCGAGACATTAGGTACACCAGGAGCCATTATCAATCAGGGCCAGCTAGAGGTGACACCAGGAAATAACCTAACCTTACTCGGTGGCACTGTGATCAGTACTGGAGAACTGGTAGCACAAGATGGAAAAATTACGGTAGCTGCTGTACCAGGGGAAAGTTTAGTGAAAATTAGCCAAGAGGGGCACTTGCTCAATTTGGAAATTCAGCCCCTACTAACTGACCAACAATCCTTGACGCCTGTGCAATTTCCTGAACTTTTAACTGGCGCTGATGTAGGTCATGCCACAGAATTCAAGGATAATGGTGATGGTACTGTAACGTTGAAAGATTCAGGCATCACTTTGGCCTCTGGAGATGTAGCGGCAAAGCAAGTAACGGCACAGACTGCAACCCTATCGGCCAAAAATAACCTGACTCTAGTAGAAAGCCAGCTGTCTACTACGGGAGACTTAAACCTACTGGCTCAGAATGAAGTGGTGGTAAGGGATACTGTTGAGAATCCCTTCAATGCTATAGCGGGAGGAGACCTCTACATTCATGGGGATTTAGGTATTGATATTCTGGCACTGAATCATCCCAAGACACCTTTTCAGAGTGGCGGTAATCTCAGTTTAGTTAGTGATGGGATTATTTCCGGAGATGCTCACTTTGCCAGTGATGGTAGTTTCTCGATTCTGAATTTATCTAGTAAACCAGGTAATTTTCTGAGCTTATATGACCCGATTATTATCTCTAGAGGCGATGTCATCTTTGGGGATTATACAGGAGCTTCTCTGAAAGTAGAATCTACCGGAAGTATTCAGGGGGGAAATATAAAGATCACACAGCCAGATACCACTGGCTCGATTCCCACTTCCGATCCAGATTTTGATAATTTGACCCAAAGCCGCTCTCTGATTTTGCGAGCAGGTTTGAGTGAGGATCAATTGAGTAATCCAGTTAATTTTGATCCTAATCAATCAGTCACGGTAGAGGGCACAGAATTTTCTAATCTCGAACAGAATTCATCGGAAGGGAGTATCACTATTGGTAATATCGATACGAGTTCTGATCAGGGTGATGCTGGACCTGTAATCTTATCAGCTCAAGACGACATTATATTCCGTAATAATGATGGTTTGATTATTACCACGATTAGGACGACAGAAACAGGGGGTAGTAATTCTGGTGATGTAACCTTGGAAACTGCACAGGGAAGCATTCAGGTAAATGGTGAGACTCTCACAATTATTACCGAGGCATCAAACGGTGGAGATTCTGGTAATATAACCTTTAAGGTTCCAGATTCAAACAATGTTAACTTTGATAATATTGAGATCAACACACAAGCTCAGAGGGGTGGAAATGCTGGTGATATCATAGTCTTCGCTCCTGACATTACTAGCGAAGCTGATAGACAAGCAATACGAGAACAAATAGAATCTAACTCACGGTTAGATGCTATCAGAGGTACACCAGGAGAGATTACTTTTAATCCGGGAGACCCAACGGATGGTGGCACCGGTACACCACCGGATGATGGTGACACCGGTACAGATACACCAACCGATGGTGGTAGCGGTATCGATACACCAACCGATGGTGGCAGCGGTACAGATACACCAACCGATGGTGGCAGCGGTATCGATACACCAACCGATGGTGGCAGCGGTATCGATACACCAACCGATGGTGGCAGCGGTATCGATACACCAACCGATGGTGGCAGCGGTATCGATACACCAACCGATGGTGACACCGGTATCGATACACCAACCGATGGTGACACCGGTACAGATACACCACCAGATGATGTAACGGTTTTACTACCGGATGATCTAAAAGTTTCACAACAGGTAGACTCAAAAATCCCCACACCGGATAACTCATCAATAACACCGCCAGAGGTTCCACCATTGGTAGAGCAACCAATTACACTGGAGGCGACTGTTAAAAGTGACCTAGTCTATGGCATAGAAAAAGCCTTCACAGAAGAATATCAGGCATACTTTCTGCGACAGCTCAAGACCAAAATTTATACTCAGAATGATGTGCGCGATCGCATTCGTGAGCTTGAGCGGGAGACGGGTCTCAAGAGTGGGGTTATTTATGTCAGTTTTGTCAAAAACTCCCTGACATTACCAGGAACGCGATGCCAAACTCCAGCAATCCCAGCAGCCGAAATTGACCGACGATTTGGTTACCAAGCCTCTGATCTATCTTCAGAACCGGAAAAATGCTTACAAAAAACCGATGACCAGCTAGAACTGTTGCTGATCACAGCAGAGGGTAATCCAGTTCTGCGGCGAGTCTATAACGCAAATCGTGCTGAGGTCCTAGCTAAGATCAGGACTTTTCATCGAACACTGATAAATCCCCGAAGCTTTGATGATAAGGAGCATCTCAAACCAGCTCAGCAACTTTACCAATGGCTGATCGCACCGTTGGAGTCTGAGTTAAAAGCTAATAAGATCGACAGCCTGATATTTGCCATGGATCAGGGTTTGCGCTCCCTACCCCTGGCTGCTCTGCACGATCAAAAGAACTATCTAGTGGAAAATTATAGTGTCAGCCTGGTGCCTAGTCTTAGTTTGACCTATTCTCGGTTTACCAATGTTCAATCCTTCCGACTGCTGGCGATGGGAGCCTCCCAATTTTCTGATAAAGAGGATTTGCCTTGGGTAAAAGTCGAGTTACAAACAATTATCAACAAACTGTGGAAAGGTAACTATTTTCTCAACGAAAGCTTCACTCTGGAAAATTTAAAGGCTCAACGAAAAAAACGGAAATTTGGCATCATTCACTTAGCTACCCATGCTCAGTTTAATCAGGGAGCTCCTGAAAATTCTTATATTCAAATGTGGGACAAAAAACTGGGGCTCGATGAACTGGAAAATCTATTTTCTGAGCCATCGGTAGAGTTGTTGGTACTCAGCGCTTGCCAAACTGCTTTAGGCAATCGGGAAGCAGAGCTAGGTTTTGCTGGATCAGCGTTTCAGGCAGGGGTTGACTCCACTTTAGCAACCCTTTGGTCTGTCAGTGACCAAGGGGCTATGGGGCTGACTACTGAGTTTTACCGTCAGTTAAGAAAGACACCCAGTAAAACTGAAGCCTTGCGACAGGCACAGTTAGCAATGATTCGAGGCAATGTCCGGATTGAGAATGATCACTTATATATCTCTGGTAAGAGAATTGCGTTATCTTCACAATTGTCAGAATTTGGAAATCAAAGCTTTAGCCATCCCTACTTTTGGGCTGCTTTCCTGCTAGTTGGTGATCCGTGAACAGGGAGTAGGGAGTAGGGAGTAGGGAGTAGGGAGGTAGGTGTGGGGAGATGGGGAGATGGGGAGATGGGGAAATGGGGAAATGGGGAGATGGGGAGATGGGGAGATGGGGAGATGGGGAGATCCTGACTCAGATGATAAAATACATCAAGACAATGAGAAAAAAAGTATTTAAAGATACTAAATTAATCTCAAACTAATTCTTCCCTCTCCTCCCTCTCCCCACACTACCCCCTCTCCCCACACTCTTCCCCCTGCTCCCTGCTCCCTGCTCCCTGTTCCCTTTAAACTCAAATACTATGTCCTAAACTATACTTCCCTTGCTATAACCCAATCGTTTTCAGCATTTCCAAATGCTTTGAAACCGGTACAAGGGTATTGGCAGTAATCATCCCGCTGGCGGCAACTGCTGGTAAACCAATACCGGGAAAGGTTGAGTCTCCACAGCACATTAGTCCAGGTAGGGGTGTGCCAGGACCAGGAAAGATGCCAACTCCTGCTCGAATTGCTGGACCGTAGGAACCTCGGTGGCGGCGCAGAAAGCGTTCGTGGGTGAGCGGTGTACCGACTAGAGTGACTTCACAACGGGAACGAATGTCTGGAATGATCCGCTCCAATCCTTTCCACATGATTTCTGCACGCACCTGCTTTTGTTGTGCATAGGCTTCACTGTTACGACTCATGCCCTGCCAGAGTTCATAGGGTTCGTTACCTGGAGTGTAAACGTGAATCACGTGTTTTCCTGGTGGTGCTAGGGATGGGTCTAGAAGGGATGGAATCGATAGCACTACTATATTCTGGGGAGCGGTAACACCTTTTTCCCAGTCATTAACGATAATGTAGTGGCAGGCTAGGTCTTTTTGTAGTCCTTCAGCATCAATGCCTAAGTGGAGATGCATGAAGCTGTCACACTCAGGGGTGGCGTTTCTCTTGGCTCGATAGGATTTTGGTATTGCTGAATCTGGCAGTAGTTTGAGGGTATCCCATACTGAGATATTAGACACTACTGCTTTACGGGCTCGGATTTCTTTGCTGCCCCGCAGACGCACACCTACGGCACGGTTGTGCTCGACTATCACTTCTTCAACATGAGCATTAACTATCAACTGACCGCCATGTTTTTCTAATCCCCGCACCAGGGCATCAACCAGGGCACCACTACCACCAATGGGATAGTCTAGCACTACCCCTGGTCGATACCATTCCGCAAACATAAAGGCCATCTCTGCCGCAATGGTTCCATCCGCTGGTAGTCCAGATAATAGAAAACAAAGCAAATCGAGCCAATTACGGCTAAAGTTGTCTTTGAGAACACCGTCCATAATCTGGCTAAAGGGTCCTCTGAGCTTGATAGAATCCCCAGCATATCGTAGGAAAGAGGGGGCAAATCGGCTGAGGGTGACTACTGCGCCGAGATCAAAACGGATGGCAGTGAGGGGAATTGCGATCGCAGCCTTAGCTAGGGGTTCCATCACCCGCTGAAGCTCACGCCATTCGGTTACAGCATCATTACCACGAAGCCTGGCTAGAACCTCACAAAACTGATCCGCACCAACGGAGGTGTCAAAGTCCCCTTCAGGCAAACGGCAACCCCATGTATTGTAGGTTTCCCATGATAAATCCTCACCAATGGCATCTAGCAGTTGTCGCAGAGGATTGGAAGAAGGGCTATAAGACAAACCTGAGTAAAGAGACGGACCGGAGTCAAACTTGAATCCATTGCGCTCAAAAGCGTGAGCAGCACCACCAGGGATTGAGTGGCTCTCGCAGACTGTGACGTTAAAACCGTAGCGAGCTAGAAGAGAGGCGCAGCATAAACCACCAATCCCACTGCCAATTACAACTATATCTGTTTCTTTACTCATTGAAATTTGGGCTCGATAGTTTGGTTTATTTTATAGTAGGGAGTAGGGAGTAGGGAGTAGGGAGTAGGGGTAAGAAAATTTACGGTTCTTCAGTATCTGTTATGGTGAACTATCGCTTTTTATCGCTTTGATAGTTTGATCATTTATTTTTTATGCTAAATCGAAAGTGAAATAGCATTCCAAATAGGGCGTTGGTACTGTTCTGGTCATCCGCTTTTCCCTGCTCCCTGCTCCCTGCTCCCTACTCCCTAAAACCCATAACACAATTACCTCAAGCAATTGATAATTGCTATAAAAATTCTATATTACCAATTTCTCTCGAATCGTTTCTTCATTTGCCCTAAACCCTACCAATACCGCTGTGCCATCCTTCACAAATAGGGGTCGCTTCAGGAGCATCGCATCTTTTGCAAAGGCTTCAACCCACTGTTCATCGGTCCAAGTCTTTTTTTCTTCACCTATTTCACGATAGGATTTCCCAGAGGTATTACGCATTGGTTTAGAGCCCAATGCTTCTACCCAGCTGCTAATCATCTCTGCAGTTGGTGGATGCTCTTTTGTGTTGATGAAATCATATTCAATACTGTTATCTTCGAGCCATTTCAATGCTTTTTTGCAAGTGCCGCAGTTGGGGATACCGTAGACTTTAATTGACATAATTTTTCTCCTTATTTTAAAAAAAGGGAATAGGGAGTAGGGAGTAGGGAGTAGGGAGTAGGGAGTAGGGAGTAGGGAATTTGCCGATTTTAATTTACCGACAACTGGGGCGAATTATAATTTTAAATAGGGTGTAGAGCGTAGGATATAGCAGATTAAATTTATTTAATTTATTACTAAATTCTACACCTGGTAACCCTACACCCTACCCTAAAACTACACTTTGAATTTATCGGTAATTCGCTGCATCGCTTCTTCTACATTTTCCCGACTATTAAATGCGGAAATGCGGAAATAACCTTCCCCGGCAGCACCAAATCCAGAACCAGGGGTTCCGACTACATTGGCAGTGTTGAGTAATTTATCAAAGAAGTCCCAACTGGATAGACCATTAGGTGTTTTGACCCAAACGTAAGGGGCATTTACGCCACCATATACTGTTAATCCAGCGGCTGTTAGTTGATCGCAAATAATTTTGGCATTTTCCAGATAGAAGTTAACTAGTGCTTTAACTTGCTCTTGGCCTTCTTCAGAATAAACGGCTTCAGCGCCCCGTTGTACAATATAGGAAACCCCATTAAATTTAGTACAATGGCGGCGGTTCCAAAGTGGCCACAGTTCTACATCTGAACCATCGGATGCTTTGGCTGTTAGGGTCTTTGGTACTACTGTTAATGCACAGCGGGTGCCGGTAAAGCCTGCATTCTTGGAAAAAGAGCGGAATTCAATGGCACAATCCCTTGCTCCCTCAATCTCGTAGATGGAGTGGGGTAGGTCTGGGTCAGTGATAAAGGCTTCGTAGGCTGCATCAAAGAAAATGACCGAGCCATTAGCTTTGGCATAGTCTACCCAGGTTTTGAGGTAGTCTTTGCTAGCGGTTGCTCCGGTAGGGTTATTCGGGAAGCACAGGTAAATTAAATCAACCTTCTGGGAGGGAATCTCAGCGGTGAAGTTGTTCTCGGCGGTAATCGGTAGATAAACTAAACCCTCATACTTACCAGCATCATTAGCATCCCCGGTATGACCAGCCATGACGTTGGTGTCTACATACACGGGATAAACTGGGTCAGTAACGGCAATCTTGTTATCGTTGCCAAAGATGTCGAGAATGTTGCCAGTGTCGCACTTGGAGCCATCGGAGATGAAAATTTCCCCAGGGTCAATCTCACACCCCCGGCTTTGGAAATCGTGGCTAGCAATTTTTTCCCTTAACCAAGGGTAGCCTTGCTCTGGACCATAACCTTTGAAGGTGGCGCGATCGCCCATTTCTTCAACGGCTTTGATTATGGCGGTGCGGCAGGCGGCTGGTAGTGGTTCGGTAACATCACCAATCCCCAGCTTGATTAGCTTAGCATCGGGATTGGCTTCTGCGAAAGTATTGACCCGTCGCGCAATTTCGGGAAATAGGTAGCCAGCTTTGAGTTTGAGGTAGTTATCGTTAATGCTTGCCATAGTAGATTGGTATATACGCCCTCAACACAGCTTACACTTCTTTCAGAAGTCGGGAATAGGGAGTAGGGAGTAGGGAGTAGGGAATAGGGAATCGGGAATCGGGAATCGGGAATCGGAAAAAAAACAGCGTTGCTGAATAATGGAATGATTGGAAAAGTTTTTAGGTGCGCTTGACCCATTAAGAATTAAATTCGCCACGGATCGCACCTGTAGAATGGGCATCCTGCCCGTTCGAGATCTGGTCGAGTTGCGTAGGGTGCGTTAGGGACGGGCTCGCCCTGATTTTCTCGGTAGCCAGTTTTGGGAAATTCCGTCCCGTAACGCACCACTGATAGCTGATATGGAAATTCCGAAATTACTCAACACTGAAATCAGTGATGTAGCAGCAACATCCCTACTGACTTTGTATTGCCATGCCCTAGAAAGTCAGTCAAAAGACCCAATTTTATTGGATCCATTAGCTGTTGAAATTACTGATAAATTAAACCCTGAATTATCCCAGTCAGATAACAAGTTTTATCAAAGCTTGGCTAAGGGCAAGGTAGAAAAAAAATTGGTGGTTCATATTGCTATGCGCGCCAAACGCTATGATGATTATGTCAGAAATTTCCTGGAGCGATCGCATCACGGAATTGTTGTTAATATTGGTTGTGGCTTGGATCCTCGTTTCCACCGGATCGATAACGGTAAGGTGATATTCTATGACCTTGATTTCCCAGAGGTGATAGCGGTTAAAAAGAAACTGTTGCCAGAAACTGACCGCTATCGCTTTATTCCATCTTCGGTCTTGAATTATGAATGGATGGAAGCAATAACACAGTTGAACCCTGATTCATTACTCTTTCTGGCAGAAGGGGTGCTTATGTACCTTCAAGAAGACGAGGTAAAATCATTAGTGTTGAAACTGCAATCAACGTTTCCTGGCTGTGAACTTATTGCTGAATTTTTCAATGCTCTTTGGTTAAAGCCGCCCCTGCAAGGAATAATGAACAGAAAATTACAACGGGATTTGCATTTGGGAAACGATGCTACGTTCAAGTTTGGAATTCGAGATAGTAAAGACTTGGAGGGTTGGAATCCAGGTATTGAATTCCTGGATGATTGGTTTTATCTTGACGAACCAGAAAATAAACTTGGTTTGCTGAGAGTTTTGAAAGATATTCCATTTTTCAGGAAAATACAGTGGACTGCTCGCTATAAGTTAAATTGAAAGGGAATCGGGAATCGTGAGTCGGGAATCGGGAATCGGGATATCCGAGAAAAAAATGTTAATTCGTAACTACCAAGTATCAGATGCCAAAGCTGTTGTCGATGTCTACAAAAATGCTATCATGGAAATAGCTTCACAAGCGTATAATAGTAAACAAGTAGAGATTTGGTCATCCTATCCTAAGGATAACGACCAGTTTACGAAACGGCTGAGTATGGGAATAACACTTGTTGCAGTTGATGGCAATAAGATAGCGGCTTTTGGTCAATTACATCCCGCTAATCACATTGATTTACTGTTTACGGCAAAAGACTACTCTCGCCAGGGTTATGCTACAGCGATTTACCAACAATTAGAAGATGAAGCGTTAAGGCAAGGGGTTACTTGTCTCTATACTGAAGCTAGCAGAATTTCTAAGTATTTCTTTCTCAAACAGGGATTTACTATTATTGAACCGGAGACTGTATTCCTCAGTGGGGTAGGGTTTGAACGGTTTAGGATGCAAAAGGTCATGTAAGCGGTCAGCGGTCAGCGGTCAGCGGTCAGCGGTCAGTGGTCAGTGGTCAGTGGTCAGTGGTCAGCTTATTTTATTCAAAAGCTGTTCGGTGTAGCTTGGCCTACAGCCAATGGCTGTTCGCGTAGCGTGCGCGTAGCGCATAAGCTGATAGCTTATAACTGATAACTGATAGCTGACGGCTGATAGCTGACGGCTGATAGCTAATAACTGATAGCTGATAGCTGATAGCTGATAGCTGATAGCTTACCCATTGATTACCTGTAAAGCGGTCAAGTTCAAATCACCGAAAGTCTGAGAAACAATCTGCTGATTCCCACTAAATTCTTGTTTTTGATAACTACCGTCTTTCAAGACTAGGACAGTTACTAATTGGTCTTGGGAGTCAATAATCCAATATTCAGGAATAGCCCTTTGTTGGTATTGTTTTACTTTATCACTGTAATCACGTTGGTAGTTTTCATCATTTTGGTTTCTGTAGGGGCTAACTACCTCCGCAACAAACTGTGGGGGTTCCATATCAAGGGTGATAGTTAGGCGTTTTTCCGTTTGGAGAAGATGTGCTTCCGTAAGCACTACCAAATCAGGATAGCGGTTTTGAGGATTTCCTGGAACTTGCAATTCGCAATCGTGTATCCTGATTAAACGAGGGTTAATGTGTTGGGCTAATTGATACATTAGCCACATCGCCCTCCAACTATTTGATTCACTCTCCGGTGGCAATTGTACTAACTCCCCATCAACCAGCTCATAACGGTTATCTGTGCCGTCATCATATTCCAGGTATTGGTCAAACGTGAGTTTGGAGGTGGTTTTAACCATCGTGCCATTCGCAGTTACTGACTTTAATCCTACAGTTTCTAGCGTGAACTACCCCGACTTACTTCTTTGTTCGCGAAGCGTGGCCAAAGGCCAAGTCGGGGCTTCCAGCTTCACGGAAGAATGCCTTAACTTGGACGGGCGTCCACGTCTTGGTCTTACTTCTTCGACCCTGGCGTTGACCTCCCCCGTCCCAGAGGAGGATAGCATTCTGATCCCTTCTGCTCTAATATTCTTTGCCGCATTACCATCTCTGTCGTGGTGAGTTCCACAACTTGGACAAGTCCAAGCCCTGACATCCAGTGGCAACTCCTTGATTCGGTAATGACAATTAGAGCAGGTTTTGGAACTAGGAAACCATCGGTTTATTTCAACTAATACCTTTCCTTCTTTTTCGCACTTATAAGACAGGAAGTTTACAAAGGTTCCCCAACCCATATCAGAAATTGCTTTAGCTAATTTATGGTTACGTTCGCGAAGCGTGCGCGTAGCGCACAGCATGCCCTTGACATTTAGGTTCTCGACTACCACCACTTGGTTGTTGTCAACTATCTTTCTAGATAGTTTATGCAGATAGTCTTGGCGGACATTTCTAATCCGTTCGTATACCTTGGCTACAATCTTTATGGCCTTTTTGCGTCCATTGCTGCCTTTTTTCTTTCGGGCAGCGATACGCTGTTTTTTAGTCAGTTTCTTTTCGGACTTGGCTAAGTGCTTTGGATTCCCAAACTTGGAAGTCTTTTCGCCATCGTAGGTAATAGCAAAATCCTTAATACCCAAATCAATTCCGATAACATTTCCTTTTTTGGAAGGCTGCAAATCATCCGGCTCATATTCCATTAACACCGAAGCATAATATTTTCCAGATGGAGTCTTGCTAACGGTTACAGTTTTAATTTCTCCATCTAGTGGTCGATGGATTATTGCTTTGATAATGCCTAATCTTCCAGGGAACTTCAAGTAGTTGCCAACTTGTTTTACGTTCTGGGGATACTGAATTGATTGACGATGATGATATGATTTGAACCTAGGATATTCAGCCCTACCCTGGCCGTAGGCCACGCTGACGCGAACAAAGAAATTTTGATATGCACGACTAAGATTGAGACTCACGGATTGCAAAACCTGAGAGTAACAATCTTTTAGCCATTCAGTCTCTTTTTGTTTTTTGAGCTTTGGCAACATAGAGTTGAGTGCAGATTGTTTTAGCCCCTTGCCAGTTTCTTTGTAGGTTTCTATGCACTGATTCAAAGCATAGTTCCACCACCAACGAGCGCATCCAAAATGCTGAGCTAACACTTGAATTTGCTCTTGTGTGGGATAAATTCTAACTTTGACGGCTTTATGTTTCATTGCACTCAAACTTGTTGGAGATGAAACCTTAGAATAAAGAAGCCTTTATGGTTAGTCGGCTATGCATAAAAGGGTTAAATCTTTGTGATTAAGGCTTCTTTATTCTTACGGTAACTTCAAAATCGACCATGCTTACTATTATATGTATTTCACAGTAATGTGTCAAGGGATAAAAGAAATTTTCTGTCTCGCTATCCATCCTAGAGACGCGCACCTTAGTAGAGTGGAGCCTTAATCAAACAGTTTTAACCCTTTTTCCCATAGCCGACCAACCTTAAAGGCGACCCTCTACTTACGGTAACTTCAACACCCTGGAAGAGGGTGGGGAATTTCGCGAGTTTTGTTAAAGTTTTTTAGGGCGTTCCAGTACCGGCTCTTCAATAGCATCCCGTAGCCTGTCCAGGTTTCGGGTAAGCATTCAGGCGTGCGCTTAGTGCATTAGCTGATAGCTAATAGTGGATAGGTTAAGGTTTCCGAATGGTAAAATACTGGACAGATTGCTTGTTTTGGATGTAGCGATCGCTTAGTTTATAATTCTGTGATCGCTCATTTTTTTTCTCTACCCACCCTAACCACACTTACAACACTTACCATATTTACCACGCTTAAGGGAAGCCTATTGCTGGAACGCGCATCTTGCCTGTTCCCTGTTCCCTGTTCCCTAGCTTTACAGGTGGTGCGTTACGGGGCGGACTATCCCAACCCTGGTAGGAGGTTAAAAATCAGAAGCTTTCCGCCCCTAACACACCCTACGCAGCTAAATTCTAAATTCTAAATTCTAAATTCTAAATTCTAAATTCTAAATTCTTCATTCTTCATTCTAAATTCTTCATTCTTAATTCTTCATTCTTAATTCTTCCCATTCCTCCAACAAAACATCTGGAAGACTACCAAGCATTTCATCCCAAGTACTACCAGCCTGTAATGCTTCGATAACTATAGGAAGTGGTTCAGAAAAAATGTTAGGAAAATCAGCTTCTCCAGGAAGTCGAATGCTGAAAGCTAATTGCTCCTTTGGGGGATTGAATTGAGCATCAATTCCCTCACGGTTTCCTCTGGGATCAATTCGATACCAACCGAATTCAGCTAAGTAAACGGCATTTAAACCATGCAAACTGTAAGGCTCACCATCGTCATGAATGCTTAATCGCTGATAACAAAAGCCTGCTGGAATTCCATTGGCTCGTAATAGGGCAGCTAGCAAATGGCTTTTTGCGTAACAATAACCGGTTTTATGCTTAAGTACATCCGAGGCACGACAGGTGACAGGGTTCATTTTATAGTCAACGCTATGGCAAATGTGGTCTCGAACCCACTCAAAACAGGCTTTTGCGATCGGCGTTCGCGCAGCGTGGCCAAAGGCCTCAGCCGCGCCAAAGGCGATCGCATTCGATGTTTGATGCTCTAGGGCAATTGTCCTCGCCAGTTCCAGAATTGTAGGATGTTGCCAATCGATGATTGCACTGGTTTGTAGATAGTCTTGTGTATTCTCCATATTAAAACGGGAGTCGGGAGTCGGGAGTCGGGAATCGGGAGTCGGGAGTCGGGAGTGAAAAAAATAGCAATTAAAGTAGGGTGGGCAAACTAATATAATCTAGAATACTCAAAAGAACCAAACGGTTTTTGCCCACCCTACAAGCTGTTCCCTGTTCCCTGTTCCCTGTTCCCTATTCCCTATCTCCCCATCTCCCCATCTCCCCATCTCCCTATCTCCCTATCTCCCTATCTCCCCACACCCCCCATCGGTCTCCAATTCCCCGAAACAATAAAACTCGCCCAATAATAAGGATGCTGATACCTCTCATCTTTCAACATGTCCAGTTGCGTCTGCCGCAGAGCCTCGGTGCGCCCCATGTTATCGTCTAGCAAGCGCTGATAGTAAGCCAGCATCAGCTCTTTAGTGGCTTTATCCTGTACCTTGCGCAAACTGATTAGCTGAGTTTGTGAACCAGCAATTACAAACGCCCGACGCAAGCCATAGATGCCCTCTCCTGAACTAATCCGTCCGGAACCGGTATCGCAAGCGGATAAGACCACCAACTCCGTGCCAGACAAGTTAAGTCCTACGGCTTCCAAAGCAGTGAGTACCCCATTCTCTGCACCAGTTCGCTTCTGCTTAAACCCTGCTAGCACTAGTCCGGACAACAGCATGGGATTGTCATAGAGTGTGGGCAGTTCTTGATTGGGAGCATTCTCAGAGAAACCATGGGTAGCAATATGCAGTATCCTGGGACTATTGACTCCTTTGACTGCTGACTCTGTGGCCTTACCACCCAGTAGAGGGTCTACTCCTAGCATGTCAGCAATTTCTTTTACTTCATCGGCAGTGCCTGGTAATGGTGAAAAGTCCCAGGTTGATAGGTCAATGGAACGGGTAAGGTCGGCACTGGCGAGATTGCTATGATCCTGATTAGCAATTAATTCACCAGCAGAACGGTCAAAGTCAGGATTGCCCAACATCACTGGAGCTGTTTGACTAGCAGATTCCTGGGATAATCTGAGTAAGTCCCTGCCAGAGGTAAGGTAAGTAAAGCGATAGTTTTCTACCAGATACTGCTGTTGCTGATCCACCAGGGCTTCAAAGGGAATCAGATTGAGCTCTCCTTCTGGGGACAGTAAGATCTGTCGAGTAGACCCTAACAGTTGGCGCACAGGATCCATCAACCTCTGATCCACTTGCCGTGCAGCTTGCTTCAACTGAGCGGTGGGTGTGTCTTTGTCTTGAATAGAGAGGCGAAACAGCTCTAACTCTTTTTCAATCAACTTAACCTCCCCTAGGTCAATGCCTTGGGGGTCTCCTTGGGAATGAAGCACGTAGGCAGCGTAGCGAGGGGAACCCCGTTGATACTTGACCAGTTCCACTAGGGCTGTATTAGCTGGAATCAGCGTTTGAATGGCTTCGAGAGTCACAGCTTGGTTAGCTGTGCGAAAGTCAGGGCTACGACGGCTAATTTTATCCTCTAATTGGTTGGCTTGTTCAGAGAGATAATTCAACCTCTGTTGATAGTATTTAAGAGGTAGATTTGGTAGTCGCTTGTAGATCAGATTGGCTCCTTGAGTGGGGTTAGAATTGAGGTCATCTAGTAACTTTGGGCTTTTAGGGTCTAAGCTTTGGCTGTAGAACAAGTTAGCTAGTTGAGTCCGGGTAGCGTTGAGGTCTTCCAGTAACTTTTGGCTTTCAGGGTCTAACTGTTGACCCAGGATTTGCTGGCTGTTGGTGATGAAATCGAGAACGCGACCTTTTCGCCGGAGGACGGTAGTCAAGGCCAGACGTGCTGCTCTGGGATTGTTGGGAGCTGTATTGAGGTGCAGAGAAATGACTGTGTTTGTGCTACCAGAGATAGTATCAAGGTACTTTCGCTTTTGAGGCTCAGAACCAGCAACCAAATTGGAGTGGAGGTTCCGTTCTTCTACCTTCAATCCTTGCTCCAACAGCTCAAGGGCACGGCTGATCTTACCTTGAGTGTGATACAGTAAAGCCAGGTTGTTGAGGCTTAATGCTACCTGTGGGTGTTCCTCTCCTAGCAACCGTTTAGTCAGCTCTAAGGTTTGCTGCAACAGGGGTTCGGCTTCTTGGTACCGCCCCTGGTTCAAGTACACTAAAGCCAGGTTGTTGAGGCTTAATGCTACCTGTGGGTGTTCCTCTCCTAGCAACCGTTTATTCAGCTCTAAGGCTTGCTGGAATAGGGGTTCGGCTTCTTGGTCCCTGCCCTGGTTCAAGTACAGTAAAGCCAGGTTGTTGAGGCTTAATGCTACCTGTGGGTGTTCCTCTCCTAGCAACCGTTTAGTCAGCTCTAAGGTTTGCTGCAACAGGGGTTCGGCTTCTTGGTACCGCCCCTGGTTAAAGTACACT
>NZ_JAAHHZ010000068.1:17749-35840 GCF_010672005.1 Moorena sp. SIO4A5
TAAAGCCAGGTTGTTGAGGCTTAATGCTACCTGTGGGTGTTCCTCTCCTAGCAACCGTTTAGTCAGCTCTAAGGTTTGCTGCAACAGGGGTTCGGCTTCTTGGTACCGCCCCTGGTTAAAGTACACTAAAGCCAGGTTGTTGAGGCTTAATGCTACCTGTGGGTGTTCCTCTCCTAGCAACCGTTTAGTCAGCTCTAAGGTTTGCTGCAACAGGGGCTCCGCTTCTTGGTACCGCCCCTGGTTCAAGTACACTAAAGCCAGGTTGTTGAGGCTTAATGCTACCTGTGGGTGTTCCTCTCCTAGCAACCGTTTAGTCAGCTCTAAGGCTTGCTGGAATAGGGGCTCCGCTTCTTGGTACTGCCCCTGGTTAAAGTACAAGAAAGCCAGGTTGTTGAGGTTTAATGCTACCTGTGGGTGTTCCTCTCCTAGCAACCGTTTAGTCAGCTCTAAGGCTTGCTGCAAGAGGGGTTCCGCTTCTTGGTACTGCCCCTGGTTAAAGTACACTAAAGCCAGGTTGTTGAGGCTTAATGCTACCTGTGGGTGTTCCTCTCCTAGCAACCGTTTAGTCAGCTCTAAGGTTTGCTGCAACAGGGGTTCGGCTTCTTGGTACCGCCCCTGGTTAAAGTACACTAAAGCCAGGTTGTTGAGGCTTAATGCTACCTGTGGGTTTTCCTCTCCTAGCAACCGTTTAGTCAGCTCTAAGGCTTGCTGCAACAGGGTCTCCGCTTCTTGGTACCGCCCCTGGTTAAAGTACAGTAAAGCCAGGTTGTTGAGGTTTAATGCTACCTGTGGGTTTTCCTCTCCTAGCAACCGTTTATTCAGCTCTAAGGCTTGCTGGAATAGGGGTTCGGCTTCTTGGTACTGCCCCTGGTTAAAGTACAGTAAAGCCAGGTTGTTGAGGCTGGTGGCCACATGGGGGTGTTCCTCTCCTAGCAACCGTTTAGTCAGCTCTAAGGCTTGCTGCAAGAGGGGTTCGGCTTCTTGGTACTGCCCCTGGTTAAAGTACAGTAAAGCCAGGTTGTTGAGGCTGGTGGCCACATGGGGGTGTTCCTTTCCTAGCAACCGTTTTCTTAGCTTTAAGGCTTGCTGGAAGAGGGGTTCGGCTTCTTGGTACTGCCCCTGGTTAAAGTACAGTAAAGCCAGGTTGTTGAGGCTTTCTGCCACATCTGGGTGCTCTGCTCCTAGCAACCGTTTTCTTAGCTTTAAGGCTTGCTGGAAGAGGGGTTTAGCTTCTTGGTACCTGCCCTGGTTCAAGTACAGTAAAGCCAGGTTTTTGAGGCTTTCTGCCACATCTCGGTGGTCTGGTCCTAGCAACCGTTTTCTTAGCTTTAAGGCTTGCTGGAAGAGGGGTTTAGCTTCTTGGTACCTGCCCTGGTGTAAGTACAGTTCCGCTAGGTTGTTGAGGCTTAATGCTACCTGTGGGTGTTCCTCTCCTAGCAACCGTTTTCTTAGCTGTAAGGCTTGTTGCAAGAGGGGTTCGGCTTCTTGGTACCTGCCCTGGTGTAAGTACAGTTCCGCTAGGTTGTTGAGGCTTTCTGCCACATCTCGGTGGTCTGGTCCTAGCAACTGTTTTCTTAGCTGTAAGGCTTGCTGGTAGAGGGGTTCAGCATCTGAGTACCTCCCCTGGTGTAAGTACAGTTCCCCCAGGTAGTTGAGGCTTTCTGCCACATCTCGGTGCTCTGGTCCTAGGACTTGTTGTCGAATCCCTAATGCTCTTTCCCCTAGGGGGATGGCTTCTAAGTACTTTCCTTGTTCATAAAGCTCCAACGCTTGCTTAACAAGTCGAGATGCTTCTGCTAGTTTTCTTTTAATGACAGACTCCCTTGACTCAGTTGATGGTGAGCTTTCTTGAGCTTGGGCTATACCCGTCTGTCCCCATGGTGGCACGGGAACTGCCCTCATTCCGATCACAGCCACTACCGTAGCCGCCATCAGCCCTTGCTTGATTGAGATCCTTGCCTTCATCAACGATTAGCCCCCTAAAATCTTAACCATTTTTTGTTCCAGTTGACCTGCCCTGACCTGATCTCCCAAGGTTTGATAAACCTCTTTCCCTTTCTCTAGCCACGCGATCGCTTCATTCTTCTGACCGATGATGGCACTGGTGACTGCCAGTCCCCCAAGCACTTGAGCTTGAGTGTCTAAATCTCCTGCTGCCTTGGCTAGTTCTAGGGCTTGCCGGTAACGCTCCCTAGCTAGGCGATTTAATCCCACTTGTTTGTAAATGTCCCCCAGAAGTTGATCAACCCGGAGCGACTCAGATCCATCAGCCAAAATTGTTTCCAGCAGGTTAATGGCTTCAGTTTTCAAGTCATTGCTGCGGTACAAATGAGCCAAAGCTAGTGCTTCTGCTGGCTTACTCAACTGCTTTTGCTTAATTTCCTCCGCTGCTGCTGATACCTCCTGGGCTTTTTCCTGATCGAGGATGGT
The DNA here is from genome assembly GCF_010672005.1 of Moorena sp. SIO4A5. Lineage (NCBI taxonomy): Bacteria > Bacillati > Cyanobacteriota > Cyanophyceae > Coleofasciculales > Coleofasciculaceae > Moorena > Moorena sp. SIO4A5. The sequence goes on from NZ_JAAHHZ010000068.1 coordinate 20,180, forward strand.
AAAGCCGAACACTCCCTCGTCCTTAGAACTTTTGCCTTGGTCAGTCTCGACAATCAACCAATAACGAGCCCCTGGTTGTAGGGACTGCTTTCCTGAGTAAACTATCTCCGTTGCACTAGTTTGCTGGTTCCACTCCACCCCTGGACCAGTCACTCTCACCTGGTAAGTGCTCGCGCCCTCAACCTGATGCCAGCGCAAGAGCGGTTGCTGATTGAGCAGGAAGGTATCCCGAGGTCTGAGAATATAGGGAATGTCTGGATTATTGTTTCGTCTCTCAGGCAGTGTATCCTCGTCGAATTCCAATAGCTTTGGCGTTGAGGTAGGAGCACAGCCTTCAGAGACGATATAGTCTCTGCCAGCTTCCGGTTGCCACTCCGTTAAGTTCTGGCATAGTACTTTGGCAAAACTATTGCTGGCCAGTAAGAGGTGATCCTTAGCCCCCAGTGATGCACCAATAAAGGCTGGCTGATAATCCGGCCAACTGGAACGCTTAAGTTTCACCTGACCTTGAGGACGAAGAGCCACAACTAGATTTAAACCATTTCCGATCGGACGAGCTGGTCTAGCTAAGCTGACTACCAAGCTCAGCCCCAGGATTAAGCCAATCAAAAGTTTCCATTTTTGCCATTGCATGATCGTTTACCTGCCTCCTTTAACGCTTTGTGAGCTAAAACTAACCATTTCGGTTGATCAGGATTAACAATTGAACCTAGCTGGCAACACTTTTGCCATTCTTGAAGCGCTTCGCCATTGCGGGTTTGCTGTTCATAGACCTGAGCCAACAAACAATGGGCTGAAGCGCGAGTTGTGATTTGTTCCATTCCCTCCGCTGTGCTAGCTAAAGCGATCGCTCCCGTTAGAATGGTCTCCGCTTGGTCTAGTTCCTGTTGTTGTAACAATGCCCAACCGAAATTTTTCATCAAGTTGTATCTGACTCTCAAAGGCTGATTTTCCGTCTCCTGTAAACTCTTCCACAGCAGAGGCGTAGCCAATTCTGGTTTGTTTTCCAATATCCACAAGCGAGCCAAATTGTTCTTGGCCTTAATCAAATTCTCCTTAACAGCGAATTGATATTGACTCTTAGCTTTATCGAAGTCTTGCAGGTCTTCGTAGAGGGACCCTAAATTATAGTGAGCCTTGGCATTGTCTGGATGGAGAGCCAAAGCCTGAAGATAGTTAGCTTCAGCACCAGCCAAATGCCCCTGATTATATTTCTTGACTCCCTGGCGATTGTACCAATCGGAAAAAGCTGGCTTGTTCAACGATAATAGGACTAGAACCCCAAACAGCAACAATGTGGAAGCGAATTTGGCTTCTTCATGGTAAGGCTTGGGAATACGCAGCCTGTTGAGTAATTTTTCAAACCCTTCTTTTCCAGCCTGGGTCAGTTCGCTTCTGGCTTGCAATAGGGTTAAGATACTCGGAAACGCCACCACTGCCACTCCCGCAACTCCGGTCCCAGCACTCAGAAATCGGGGCACAATATCCACCAACAAGCTCAGATTCACTGTCCAACTGCCCACCGTCAGCCCTCTCCACAACCAATCCCAGCGGTCCCAGAGATGAGGTGGTGCTTCTGTTTCCAATCGCCACCACCACGCAGCGGCTTGAGGCTGAAAACTGTTTCGGTATTCAGCTAAGTCCATGACTTTGGTAATCTGCCCTGCTTTGCTCTTAAGCTCACGGTCCAACTCAACCAGTCGCTGTTGATCAGTTGCAGATAGGTGATTACACTGACTCCAAGCCGCCTGCACAGCATCCCTGGCATTGAAAATCTCTAGCACTTCCTTTACTTGAGGAGATTGAGACTCTTTTAGGTTAGAGAGTGCTTCTTGATAGCAATTAAGGGCAGTTTCTAGCTCAGAAGTAGTCATCTATAATTTGACGACTCAATAGCACAGTACAGAAGATTCTTTTGTAGTTTAGATCTTTTTTTATCTATTTGGAGCAATTAGGAAAAAACTCTTGCGTAACTCATAACTAGTAAAAACGCTATATCTCTTAGGGAATATGCCGTAAGGAGTAGACCCTAGGGAGTAGTGGTTCAGTTATCAGAAAAAAATAGCAATTAAAGTAGGGTGGGCAAAGTCATCTAATCATTAATACTCATTTGAAGCAAACGGTTTTTGCCCACCCTACAAGCTTCAAAGGAGTAGGGAAAAAAAATAGCAATTAAAGTAGGGTGGGCAAAGTCATCTAATCATTAATACTCATTTGAAGCAAACGGTTTTTGCCCACCCTACAAGCTACGCGAACAACCAACCAACCTTCAACCTTCCCAAACCTTGGCCAAAAGGCCACGCTACGCGAACAACCTTCAACCTTCCCAAACCTTGGCCAAAAGGCCACGCTACGCGAACAACCTTCAACCCTCTTAACCCTTCAAAAATCAATAGCTAACAAAATCGTTTCCATCTCTTCCCGTGACAATCCCCCATGAGCGCCCAACTTGTGTTGTTCAAAACGGTCTTCTTCATACCACCAAACCGTTTCATATTTATGGGGTAAAATCACTAAATTACCTAACCGATTAAGCAATAATGGGGAGAGTTCACCTATACCGAAATACCCTTGTTCAATTAATGTCGTGGTGCGGTACACTGTTGCTCGATCTGCCAACTGCTCCGTCAGCAAATCATAGACTTTATCCAAATGGTCGTCCTGAATGTACAACACCATATCCCGACATGACCCCCCTGGCACCAACAGTTTACCTTGGGCATTCCTTTTAATAAACTGTTCAATAGAAGGGCTAAGCTGATTCAAATAAATAGTAGTCTCTGGTGAAACTTCTATTTGTCCATGATCAGCCGTAATTAGTAATAATGTATTCTTCAGCTTACCAGCTACGGTTTGATATAAAAGTCGCTCCATGGTTAGCAAAAGCGTGCTAACTTCAGCCTGGAACTGGAGGGAGCCAGGACCGTATTTATGAGCCATCCCATCAATAGTATCCAAATACAGAAAAAAGTAGCTCTTATCGGATTCAGCGATCGCTGCTTCAGTCAGGTTAACTAATGCTTCAGGAATAGTTTTGTAGGAAACAGTAGTTGCCCCATCACACACCGCTCGTGAAAAAGGAGAGTAAGCATAATTGTAGTGTTGAAAACAATAAGATTGCACACCATACTGTTGCAATTTTTGATAGAGAGTTTGGGTAGGGAAAAGGCTTTGCTCAGAAATACCAGTTGTGTGTAAGGTTCCCCGTTGCTTATCACCCGCAAACGAAAACATCAAGGGAGCAATAATATCATCCAACAGCGGCTCATAGTAAAACCAATGGAAGACACCACTCTCACCAACCGGAAGCCCTGAATGAATAGTACTCACATGAGCAGCAGTTGTGGAAGGAAACTGGGTAGTCAATTTAGAAGCCACACCTTCTACTACAAACCGCTTCAAAAATTCCGATTGTTCAACATAGTCCTCAAAAAAACGCCACCCGAAAGCATCAACAAAAATCAGAATAACCTTATCATAGCGATCCGGTAATTCTCCTAATACACTCCTAGGTAAACCCATGTTTCCTTGACCGGTGAGCAGATGATAGATCATCTGGGGAATCTGGGAGAAACAATAGGAGTCATAAAGGGGCTTACCAATGTGGTCATTTATTCTAGCGTTTTGAATAGCTTTTAAGGATTGAGAGTTAATCATAGATAGCAAAGGGAGTAGGGAGTAGGGAGTAGGGAGTAGGGTGTAGGGTGTAGGGAGTAGGGTGTAGGGTGTAGGGAATCGGGGAAAATACTGTTTAGTTCATTACTATATGGAAACGCTATTCTATAGGATTTGTTAATCGATAATTTAGCCTCCTGGTAATTTAGCATAGCACAACTAAAAATGCAACTTAAGTTTAATAGTTTCACTATTTACTATCCCCTATGCTACTCATAATAAAAAGCGATGCTCTGACAGAAACGATACGCGATCGCTTCCTAGGGTTGATCATACTTATGATATAGCGTTTATTGGATGTATGAGGTACACTTATCAACCTCAAAGTCCCCCTTATTAAGGGGGATTTAGGGGGATCTCTTTCTCAAAGTACCCCTTATTAAGGGAGATTTAGGGGAATCTCTTTCTCAAAGTACCCCTTTTCACTAGGAATTTAGTGGGTTCTTTTTGTCCCTCATAGTAAAAATAATTATTATATCCAGTAAATTTATTATCCCGACTCCCAATTCCCAAAATTTACTACTCATAAAAAAACAGATTGCTGATGGGATGCGATCGCTTTATTTAAATTTACCCTCCCAAAAATAAATTTTCAAAACCCTTGACAAATTAATATATAATCATTACTATTATAAATGTAAACAAAAAGCAAGAGGTTCACCTTATGCCTTCACAATTACCGCCTAACTCAGATAATAATCCTGACGAGTCTTCCCCAAAAAAAATCCCTGTTCAGCATATTTTAAAGGGGTCCCGCAAGGCCATACTTAATACGATGCATACCCTGTATGTACTCCGTTACACGGAAATTTCCGACTGGACTCCTCTTCAGCCGACGGGGATTCCGGGAGAGTTCATCACAATTACCGTCAAGTACTTGATTATCCCGTAAAACGTTAAATTCCTGGGGGGCTTTGCCCCCAGCTAACTCATCGGGTCTAATCCCATAGGGTCACGTCTGGATAGGTGAAAAAACTGAATGACATAAGGTAACATTCCTAGCCGTGGATAGTATTTCTGCGGCTATTTTTTTGGGGTTAGCAGGTTGAAGGTTATTTTGTTGAAGGTTAGGAGGTTGAAGGTTATTGTGTTGAAGGTTGAAGGTTAGGAGGTTGAAGGTTAGGAGGTTGAAGGTTGTTCGCGTAGCGTGGCCTTTTGGCCAAGGTTGAAGGTTAGGAGGTTGAAGGTTGTTCGCGTAGCGTGGCCTTTTGGCCAAGGTTGAAGGTTGAAGGTTAGGAGGTTATGAGGTTGAAAGTAATGCCTTATTTCAATTAGGTATAAGAATGCTGGGATTGGTGAGATTGTTTAATGCGTTCGCGTAGCGTGGCCGAAAGGCCATCGCTTCCCACACTCCCATCTCCCCATCTCCCCATCTCCCCATCTCCCCATCTCCCCATCTCCCCATCTCCCGACTCCCTACTCCCGATTCCCGACTCCCACCCCTCTAGCTAACGTAAACCCTTCAGCACTTCCTAAAGATACTTGGTTAGGTAATTGCAAAGCCGCCAACGTCGAGTTGTCCAACAGCAGGTAAGATTGAGTTGACCACAACTGTTTTAAAGTCTTTTCATCTTGGGGAATTACTTTGCGATCGCTATAAAAATCCAAACTAGGACGCTGATAGGGAAAAGACGTATAGATAATATCCCCTGGAGCCGTATTTTCCTGAATCAAAGCCGCCACTGGCTTAACTGGAAATGCTTCATTTAACTCCCAGAGCCAAGAGTGAGAACTCATTAATAATACCAAAGCCATGTACATCCCTATCAATAAAATTGGGATAAAATTGCGGTTATGCTGTTTAATTTTCAAAGCCGCTAGGGTCATGGTTAGGCTTACCACCATACCCATAATGATTAAAACCGGTTGGGGATCTGCCAATATAAAATAAATACATCCCCCTAAACCAGCTACTCCGATAAATCCTAAAATAATTGTTAAAATCTTAGGATAACGACTCCAATGTTGCCAAAATAGGGTGAGTTGAGCCGCAACAGCTATAGCAAAAAAGGGATACACAGGCATAATGTACCAGGGCAGCTTGGTTCCCATCATAGAAATAATCGTCAAATAGCCGATAGTCCCAATTAAAATCAAACTCCCCCAAGTGGTGAGGGGTTTTCGCCAAGCTAGATAGAATCCTCCTAGCCAAAACAATAGCCAAGGGAAAGTATACTTAATTAACTCCAAAATATAATACCATGGTGAGCCTTGATTCCCTTCCACCTTTTGAGAGATGCGAGCGAATCCTTGCGAGATAAAATGAACATGCCAAAAGGTTGCTCCATAATGCTGCCATTGGGCAATATACCAAACCAAAACCGGTGCGTAACCTAGGACTATGCCCAACCAAAAATAGCGACTTTTCAACAACCATAACGTTTTATTTGCCAGAATAAAGACCAAGACAATTGCCCCTAGAGGCACAACTAATAGACCTTTTGTGAAAGTAATTAGTCCTAAACAAACTCCGATCCCAATTGCCCAATAAGACTGAGCCTGACAAGCTTTAAGTAAGCACAATAGCAACAGCAAAAACCAAGTATTGATCATGCCATCCAGCATCGCCAAACGTCCGTGGCGCACAACTGGCAACAGGGTCAAGTAGACGCTAGCGGCAAATATTGCACTGACACGTTCAACGAATAGTTCTCGTGCTACTAAATAGAGCAGTGGTACTCCACAAGCTGACAAAAAAGCACCAGGCAGACGAGTAGTGAATTCTTGGACACCCCCTAGTTTATAGCTTAAGGCAATCAACCAATCCATCAAAGGGGGTTTAAGTAGATAAGGTTGTCCCCACAGAGTAGGATGGAGCCAGTTGCCCGTACGATAGATTTCTCTAGCGATCAGGGCCCTGGTGCCTTCATCCCAGTCTCGTAGGGGTACGTTTCCCAGAAAAATACCCCAAAGGAAAAGGGCAGCCAGGAAAAGGCTTAGGATCCACTTGATATCCGTGAAAAAGGGATTTTTTAAGGTAAGTGCTAATTTATTCATCTATAGCAAAGGGAACAGGGAACAGGGAACAGGGAACAGGGAGTAGGGAGTAGGGAGTAGGGGTAACTAAAGTTGAATGTACCTCATAAGTATGAAAAACGCTATATTAATGTTTGTACTAGTTTCGCACTAGGACGGTTATATAGCATTTCCATTTGATTTGTGAACATAATCTCTTTGGAAAAGGCAAGAGGCAAGAGGCAAGATTAAATTAATTATATAGTTATTTTTGGTATTCACAAAAACTGTAATTATTTTTTTAATTATTTTATAACTGTTATCTATAGCATTTATAAAATAATCATTAAACTTAATGCTAATTTAGCATAATACTAAAAAATCCTTGGAGCTCTTGACTACTGTTCCCTGTTCCCTGTTCCCTGTTCCCTGTATTGATATAGATTTACAATAAAAAGATGCACCCTCTATCTCCTTCCAATCAACTCCCTCTCTATGGCAAAAGAATCATTGTAACAGCACCGAGAAACTATGGGTCTCGGTTATCTCAACAAATCATTAATCAGGGTGGACTTCCCATAGTGATGCCAACTATTGAAACCTGTCTGTTGGAAAATTCCCCTGAATTAGATGCTGCTCTCAGGCAAATTCATAAATTTGATTGGATTGCTTTCACTAGTCGCAACGGAATAGACGCTTTTTTTGAGCGCATGGCATCCTTGGGTATTTCTACATCTGTGCTGAAAAATTGTCAACTATCTGCGATTGGAAAAGATGCCGAAAGATTGTATGATTTTGGAGTAACAGCTGATTTAGTTCCCGCTGAAGCTAGCCCAACAGGAATTGTTACTGAATTGTCTAACTATCCAACTATTGATCAGAAAACTATATTAGTTCCTATTCCAGAGGTGGTCGGGATACCAGAGCCTAATGTCATCCCAAATTTTATTTCGGGTTTACAGGAATTAGGCATGAAAGTCACTCCGGTATTGACCTATCAAACCCGAATTTTGGATCAAACTATCTATGATGTAGAATTAAATCTGATTAGTCAAGGCAAGATAGATGTAATCGCTTTTAGTAGCACCGCAGAAGTAACCGCTTTTTTGACAATGGTTAACTCCCCCCAGGATTATAACCATTGTGTCGTTGCTTGCTTTGGTCCCTATACCGCTGCTAATACTGAAAAATTGGGATTAACTGTTTCTATTGTATCCGAAAGTTACAGCTCATTTCATGGATTTGCGAATGCGATCGCAAAATTTTTTGATAGGTAACTTTCAGCTATAATTAACTATATGAGGTACATTCAATTTTCTTATCCCTACTCCCTACTCCCTACTCCCTACTCCCTACTCCCTATTCCCTATTCCCTACTCCCTACTCCCTACTCCCTATTCAATTTGCTATATAATTAGCTAAGGTAAAATTAAGTGGGTGAATGGAAACCAATCAGCCCTCAGTCAATCCCAATACCCCTAATCTAGATGGGCTTCACATCAAGCGCCCCTGCTTAGTCGTTGCTGATCTCGAACGAGCATTCACCATTTACCGAGATATTCTAGGATTTAGGCTCGACTATCTGGCTGAAGCATCCCCAGACTCTTACCTCTACCAAGTGTTTCAGTTTCCCAAAAGTGCTCAGCTCAAATTTGCATCACTCAGTACAGAAGACGAACCTAGAGCCCTGGCTCTGACCGAAGTCAAGGGAATTGAATTACCCACCCCTACCACTCCCTATCGTCTAGCACTGGTGGTCAGAGTAAAAGACCTGACCCTAACCATTCAGAAAATCCGTGAACTGGGACTTGACACCATTGAGCCCAATTACTTTACTAGACCACCAAACCTCCATTTCACTGAACAAGCATTCTGCGATTACGACGGTCATCGGATTATGCTGTATGATGTGACATCCGGTTGATTAGTTTAGCAAAGGGAATAGGGAGTCGGGAGTCGGGAGTAGCTTGGAGCAAGCAACAGTTAGCATAGATGAGGAAGATTTAAGTGCCGACTCTGCAAGTCCAAGAAGCGTATTCTTTTTATAGAAGATTTATCCTGGAATATAGTCAAGATAAAGCTGAAATATATCAAAGATACGGCTTCACTGTACAAGGAAGCGTAGGTTCAAAAGATTGGGAGGTATTTGCAGCAATCTTGGTCAATGACAGAGCAAGACGAAGAGACGGGGCAGATTTGATCAACTATGAAGTTAAATCTGCTGTTATTGGAAGCAGCTTTGAGTACCAATATCACAGGAATCACGGACTGGATAAATTAGCTGATGATAAATCTGTTGATCATATTTTTATTGCCAGAAGTCAAGCATATACCAATATTGAAGTTTGGTTAGTCGAGCGTGCCAAAATGCTTTCCAAATTTGATAAATGGTTACCCGAACTCCTTCAAAATTATCAAGCCGAAGCGAGACAGCGGTTTCGACGCTCAGTAACTTATGGGTTTGTCAAGAATCAAGGTGTTAAGCTTTTGGAGATCAGCGATGGAGTGCTAAGGTATTTTCTGGAATCAACTTAACCAAAGGATTCAAGATATGGGAAGCAATCCAGGTAATCACAGGTACACAGACAGCATCACCAAATCCACTCAAAGCTTGATTGATATGTGATGGAATGGGGTAATCATCAGGAACACCTTGTAGCCTTGCATATTCACGAGGTGTCATCAGACGCATTCTGATAGTTCCCTTTCCAACTCTGACCAACATTTGCCGACTACTGCCACCTCTAGCAGTTCTTAGGCAGCCTGCAATGCTATCTTTTCTGAGTTCTGCTCTTTGCTTGCCCTCACGAACACGCCTGTACATGGTGCAGTAAGAGTAATAGGATAAATCCTGAAATTCTTTTAGATAGTCTAGATTTACAGGGGACATCATAGTTAAGTGGCGTTGCACTTTATCTTCAAGCCACCAACGCTCGTCATGATCCGATATATTCTCTACAACACCACTTAAGCCAGTTTTCACCTTTTCAGGCAGTGGTGGAACCTCTATGAAATTCCAGCGCAGATCATGATTAGCTGCGATCGCTTTTTCAAGTGCTTGAGTTTTAAGTGACGAAGAACGCCTTGCAAAAATCAACATGTTCTGATTCACATCGGATGTATGCACCCCAATCACAAAAATTCGTGGTCTACTTTGAGGCACGAAATGGGCTGCATTGATGGCATAAACATCACAGGCATAACCCAACCGATTCAACTCCTCAATGGTAATTCGGAAGTCTTGCCCACCATTTGAAGTAAGCCAACCCGTCACATTTTCAAGCATCACAAGGGGAGGCTTATTCCCTTGACTGTCAAGAATTTGAGTAAAACCCCAAAAAGCGCTAGAGTATTGACCATGAATACCCTTTAAATTGCCTGCTAATGATAAATCAATACAGGGAAATGAAGCCGTCGCCAGCAAAGTATTGGGAATATCGGAATGGCAAACCGAAAAAATATCTTGAACTCTATAGTGCTTGCTTGCATCCTTAAAGTAAGCAGAGTACATTTCAAATTTGTCATAGGCCCAATCATTAGCGAAGACAACTTTCCAGCCTACTTGCTCTAGCCCCAATCTGACCAAACCAATTCCTGCAAAATACTCTGCACAGGTCAGATGTTTATCAGAGGTATCGGTATCACCCACACTGGGTAGAGTCTTGTTTTTCCTCACCGAAAAGGCCATAGTTATTACGTTACCAATCTATTTTGAAGCTTCGTAGCTATTGCTGTTCATAGCTATGAAAGTCTAGCGTTATTCGTTCTGCTGGAGCAACTACAGCGTTTTTCAAAACTATGCGGTACACAGGATTTTTTACCTGTTCTCTCTTCTCTATTCCCTGTTCCCTAAAACCTAAAAATTTGTACCTCACCTAATTTAAAACTGCTATAATTCCTATTACGAATCCTGAGGCTTATGATTAGGAGTCAACTGTAAATACAGACCAGGGACAATCAGAAATGCAATTAGCGTAGACGACATCAAGCCAAAGATAATTGCCATACACAACGGAAACCAATTAGCTTCACTAAACGCCAGGGGCAATAAACCAATTATCGTCGTAGCACTAGTTGTCAGGATTGGTCGTAAGCGATCGCATGACCTGTCACAAGCCCTCCCTGATGTTAAGATAAGCAACTATACCATCAAACGGTGCTCTTAACACCGTGTCTTTGAGGATAACATTCCTCTTGTTAAGCTGGGCTTTAGCTGAGCTAACCGCAGATTCAGCGGTATCTATCTGAGCCTGAGCCGCAATCAACTCACCTCGCGCTGCCTCTAAACTGGCTTGGGCTGCACGAATCTGACTCTGGGCTGATACAATCCCAGCCTCCGCTGCTTAAACCGCTGCTTGCGCATCCTGGAATTGGGTGACCGCCCGGTCGCGATCGCTTGCAGAAACAACCCCCTGTTGCCACAGTCTTTGGTACCGTTTCATCTCAGTTTCCGCCAAATTCCGAGCTGCGATCGCCTTTTTCATATCTGCCTTAGCCTGAGCCAGACTTGCCAGAGCTCTGGCTTGATTCGCTTGCTCAGCCCGCACCGATGCCTGAGACTGTTGCAAACTAGCCATGGCTGTGATTACCCCTTTGGTAGCTTCCACCTCCGCTGCTGCCGCCACCGTTACATCAGACGCTAACTTACGCTGGTCTACTCTTGCCAGCAATTCACCCTGTCGTACAAAATCTCCCTCCCGCAATGGTCTACCATTAATCTTTTTGATGTACTCAACGAAATAGGGATCCGTGTAGGAATTGTGATAATTTTTGATGCTATATTCCCTACGCTCCGGGTTCAAGCTTAGCTTTAAAAAAGCGGGGAGTCGCACCGCTGCCTACTCCCTGTTCCCTTTGCTATAGTTACTTGGTTTTAAAAGAACGTGAGAAAAATCCTTGGGCTGAGCTTGATTGCCATAGGTTTAGCGGTTGCGTGGTTATCTATCCAGGATCACCAGCCACCCGATGCCCTTTCTTCAGATGTTTCGCCACCCCAGAAACAGATCAAATACCAATCCCATCCTCTAGACTTTAGTGTGGTTCATACCTTATTAATTCCAGCTGATAGTGGATTTTCCGTTACTCCCGCCATATCGGAACAGTTAATCACCTTAGAAGATTTAGCCCAAAAGCACCAAGCTGTAGCTGCCATCAACGGCGGTTTTTTTGACCCAAAAAATCAGAAGACCACCTCGATTGTAATCAAGCAAGGGCAACTAGTAGCAGATCCCCGTGACAACCAGGGGCTGATCCAAAATCCCAGCTTACAGCCCTACATGGATAAAATTCTCAATCGATCAGAATTTCGGCGATACCGTTGTGGGTCAACAGTCCGCTACGATATTACTCTACACAGTGAACCGACCCCCCCCGGTTGTCAATTATTAGATGCCCTAGGCAGTGGTCCGTTGCTGGTTCCACAAATTACATCAGTCACCGAAGGTTTTGTAGCTGTAGAAAATGGGAAAGTCATACGAGATGCCCTAGGGAGCAGCCGACTCAATGCTAGAAGTGCAGTCGGTATTACTCCTGATGGCAGCATTTTGTTAGTAATGGTGGCTCAAAAAGCAGAAGCTCCCAGAAATTCCGGTATGTCCTTCAGAGCGTTGGCTACCTTCCTGAAAATTGCCGGGGTTGAAAAAGCCATGAATCTAGATGGAGGAAGCTCCTCCGCTCTTTATTATAACGGCAAAACCGTTTATGGGAGAGTGGACAAAAACGGAAATCGAATCAAAAGAAAAATTAAATCGATTCTAATGGTTAACCAAGACCCGTGACTAGTCGGGAGTAGGGAGTAGGGAGTAGGGAGTAGGGAGTAGGGAGTAGGGAGTAGGGAGTAGGAACCCTCTGACAATCTAATCAGTCCTTAATTATTATATAGCAGTTCTCCTCTTGATGAGGTACACAAGATTTTTTCCCGATTCCCGATTCCCGATTCCCGATTCCCGATTCCCGATTCCGAGATCCGCTGTTCCCTAAAATCAAAAACTTGTGTACCTCACCTATTTTAGAAATGCTATAAGAAGATAAGAGATGGCATTAGTGAAAAAGTAAATGGCTAAGAAAGTAGCACTGCTGATCGGGGTTGATCAGTATGCAGAAGGTTTAACTACCCATCAAGCTGCCTCCAATGATGTAGAAGCAATGCAGCGAGTTTTGCAAGAGAAAACCCTAGGGGATTTTAATCGGGTAGAGTTGCTGATCAATCCCAATCTGGAAACCCTAAAACAGGCAATTCAGAAGCTAGTTGACCAATGTGGTGTCAATGACTTAGCCCTAGTTTTTTTCTCTGGCAAAGGAATTATTAATCAGGATGGTAAACTGTATTTAACAACTAGCATCACGACTAAAGACAACCTTGAAGGTACTACATTGCCTGCTTCTTTTTTACACCAGCAATTGAGTCGTAGTGATGCTCAGCAACAAATAGTAATTCTTGAGTGTGATTACTATAGTGCTTCAGTTGACGGTTGGCTGACAGAACCTGTGAGTGTCAATCTCAAGGAAGAACTCAGTGCTCCAGGGCGAGCAGTTCTCACCTCCTCCACAACTACACAAACCTCTTTTGAACAGAAACCAGCTCATTCTTCCCTTTACACCCAGTACTTAGTGGAAGGAATTGAAACTGGTGCAGCAGACCGAGATAGGGCTGGCTTAATCTATGTTCGTGAATTACATAACTATGCCACCGAAAAAGTCCAGACTATTAAGCCCGAGATCGAGCCAGCCCTGTTTCTCGATAATAAAGGGTTGGATATTTTACTGACTATTTTAATGAATCAAGACCCCAACGATGATCCCGATAGTGAGTATCGCAAAATCGAAGCCAAGTATCGCAAAATTGTGGAAAACTATGAACGGTATGGTAAAATTCCTGAAATTGTTCAATATACCTTAACTAAAAAACACAAGGAGTTGGGGATAACTGTTGACCTACACCAACCTGACCAACTCATTTCTGATCAAGGCATAGACTACTCTAACTTGCGAGATTTACTAAGAGCCGGTAAATGGAAAGAAGCCGATCAGGAAACTTTTGCTCTGATGGTCAAAGCAGTTGATCGAGAAGAAGACAACAATATCGACCCTGAGTCAATCAAGAATTTTCCCTGTACCGATCTACACACCATTGAGGGGCTTTGGCTAAAGTATAGCAGTGGGCAATTCGGCTTCAGTTTGCAAAAAGAAATTTGGGAGAAGCTTGGGGGAAAACTTGATAGTGACGATAATAACGTTGATAAACTGGAATTCAACCGAAGCGTTTATGTTTTAAGTTCTTATTACAACCCAAACAGTATTTCCCGCAGTAATTATTTCCCTAACCTATTAGCGTATCAAACTAAGCTTTATCAACAATTTGGTCATCGTGTGGGATGGCGACAGCGCAAAGGATTGCACCTCAGAAGACGATGGAAAAATTATGAAGACCTGACATTTTCCGTAATCTGGGCTCCAGTGGGTCACCTGCCAACTCTAGTTGGTCGTGATGGCATGAATTTGGGAGTATTATCGATTTGGAGGATGAGGGTTAATTTATTCTCTCACCTTGAGGAGTGTTGGTTATAGGATTTAAGCTTGTCCAACGGGTGCATCTCATATTTGTAACAAAGAACGGAGGTGTGGGGAGATGGGGAGATGGGGAGATGGGGAGATGGGGAGATCGGGAGATCGGGAGATGGGGAGATCGGGAGATCGGGAGATGGGGGAAATTTTGATTAAGGGTAATTATCCTGACATGATCTAAGCCCTTGGTTGAAGTTGTTACAAATGGCCTAAGCCTGCGAGGTTAGAGCAACTCCAAGAACAGAGAATCCCCGCATCTTTAGATGGAGAAATGCCAAGCTAGAGAAATAGTTCTAAGCACAAATAAGAATCATGCATCGAAACCGTTTCAAAGTTGGAACCTTTAACCTATGCAACTTAGTACTACCAGATGTCCTATACTATAGGAAAAAGATATATACCCAAACAGAGTACGCTCTTAAGACCACCTGGATTGGTGAACAACTGAGGAAGATGAAAGCTGACATTGTTGGCTTTCAAGAAGTATTTCATCAAGAAGCTCTCCAACAAGCACTGGCTCAGAGCCAAGTTTATGACAATGCCACCACTGTGTTCGCAAAGCCTACCGGTAAAAGTCCAGTTGTTGCCCTGACCTCCAGGTTTCCAGTGCTTGAATACAACGTCATCAAAGATTTTCCCACTACGGCATGCCTGGATATCCAGGGAACAGACATCCCACTCAAGCGTTTTTCTCGACCAGTGTTAGAAGCACATCTCAAGCTGAGTGACACAATTGATTGTACAGTTTTTGTAATTCACCTCAAGTCCAAGCGTCCGATCATCCCAGATGGAGTAGACCGCAACGACCCGATTGAACAAGCCAAAGGACAAGCGAGATCTCTAATCCTCCGAGCAGCTGAAGCAACAGCTTTGCGGGTAATTTTGATGGATAAGCTACAGCACAGGGATCATCCGGTAATAGTGATGGGTGATGTCAATGATAGTGGTGTGGCTATAACTTCTCAAATTGTTTCTGGAGAGCCCCCTTTGAGAAAACTCTGGTTTCAGAAAAAGCAGATGATCTGGGATGTGTTGTTGTATTACGTCAAAGACATTCAAGCTCGACAAAACTATGGTGACTTCTACTACACCCACATCCATAATGGCCACCACGAGAGCCTAGATCACATCCTGGTCAGTCAGGAATTCGTGGTTCAAAATCCCAAACGCATTGGCAGAGTTGGGTATGTCTCCCTTTTCAATGATCATCTAATCGACGAAACCTTGAGTGACGAGAAAATTGAGAGTTGGCAATCTGATCACGGACAGGTCGTTGTCTCCATTGAACTTGATTAATAAGGTGATCTATGAACACTGAAGAGATAGCTAACATTTTCAACTTACCTCCTGAACTTCCTACCGAAGAACTGTTTGAACCGTTGATATCTACCGATAACCTATTAATCGAGCGCATCATCTCCACTGGACAAACCACACCAACCGGAGAGTGGTATGACCAAGACCAAGA
>NZ_JAAHHZ010000069.1:0-35095 GCF_010672005.1 Moorena sp. SIO4A5
AGCGATTCGGGCAAAGCCCGACGCTACGCGAACACCAACGAATCCTAGTCCGAGTGCGGGCATAAGCTGAGCTTTTAAAGATCCCGTTCTTGTAGGCTTTCGAGAACTTCTGTCAGGCAGTCAGGATATAAGGTATCTCCAAATGAGGAGAAATTTGAGATGGGCTAAGATGCAAGGGTACTTTAACAGTATCTCTTCTGTTATCATCTGTCCCTTTCCTCAAGAGGTTCCTAAATTTGCATGAGTGATTCTTTTGATGATGGTCAAGCTGCTTCACCAGATCTCTTTGCCCAATCTAAAAACAAACCCACAAAATCAACAACGGAATTCCCTAAGAGCAATGCTGATGTAACTGAGATGGGGGATCAATTAACTGGGGAGCCAAATCACCCACTAGAAAAGAGGGAACCTAGGGCAGTGTACAAACAATCCACTTCTGCTAACTCCCCTAGCCTGAGTAATGGTCTAAACCCTAGACCTAAAACACCTATAACCATGGTAGAAACAGCGTTTCTGGCCAGTACTGCCAGCTTGATTTGGCTGATTAATTATTACTTTCCTCTAGGACCAATACTCAAAATGTTTTTCCCAGTGCCGATTGCTTTAGTCTACCTAAGGAGGGGCAATAGGGCATCCTGGATGGCAGCACTGGTTTCGGGGTTGTTACTATCAGTGCTTATGGGAGTAACTCGCAGTATTATCTTTTTGGTCCCTTATGGTCTGATGGGTGTACAACTGGGAGCTTTCTGGAAACGTCGAGCTAGCTGGCTGCTTTCCATTAGCATGGGTACGCTAATTGGTACAATAGGCTTCTTTTTTCGGTTTTGGTTGTTCTCAATTCTATTGGGGGAAGACCTCTGGGTTTACGTGATGACCCAGGTGACAGGATTATTGGATTGGTGGTTTGTCAAGCTGGGGTTGCTATTTCAGCCCAGTCTATTTCTAGTTCAAACTTTGGCTATAGTAATGATTATTATTAACAATGCCATTTATTTATTTGTAGTGCATATTGTAGCTTTACTAATGCTCGACCGATTAGGAAACCCGATTCCTAGACCACCAAACTGGGTAAAAGTTTTGCTGGATTACGATTGAGCTATTAGTCATTGGTCACTTGTAATTGCAGGGTAATCGCATTGAACTTGGTATAAATTGTACTTGACAAAAGAAATAAAGAGTGTAATAAAACTTTCCGACAATCGAGGCTGTGTTGCACAACTGACGAAGCTACCATAATAGGGAAGAACAATTCCCATTTCCAGGTCACTAATCATGGCAAAAGGCTTTGGCAAGGGCGTTATGACATCCATTGAAGAACCAGAGGCAGAAATCCTCAGAAAAAGCGTCATTAAGCATTTTCAACATTTGGAAGACCCGAGAGTGGGTTCAAGGAAAGCTCATAGTCTAGTGGCAATTATCACCATAGCCAACAAGCGCGATACTCTCAGGAGCGGAGGGGTTTGTGGGAATAGAAACCTATGGAAAAGCAAAGCTTGAGTGGCTAGAGAAATTTCTGGAAATACCCAATGGAATTCCTTCACACGATACCTTTGGAAGAGTATTGTCCCAGCTAGAGCCAGAGGAACTCAACCACAGCTTCCTCAATTGGATCAGCAGCATCACAGAGAAATTAAATCTGGAGATGATTCATATAGATGGTAAGACAGCCAGAGGCTCCTATGACCGGGAAAAGAAGCTCAAAGCGTTGCATAGTGTCAGCGCCTGGAGTAGTGAGCATAGTTTAGTGCTAGCAAGCGCAAAAAGTAGAGAGCAAGTCCAATGAAATGACCGCAGTGCCACGAAGGCTGTTGTTGCTCAACCTCAAGGGAGCTGTAGTCACCTTGGATGCTATGGGTACTCAAATAGAGATTGTCCAGGAAATCCAGCGGGGAGAAGGGGACTATGTCCTGGCTCTCAAAGGTAATCAAGGTAAGCTCTGTGAGCAGGTAAAAGCTTGGTTTGACCAAGCTCAAGCTCACCATTGGCAGGGGATTGACTACAGCTATGATCAAACGACTGAAAGTGGGCATCATCGCCTGGAAACCCGGGAAGTTTGGGCAGTGCCAGTAACTCAATTACCACCTTTACATCGCCAAAATCAGTGGTTGGGTTTAACCACAGTGGTGATGGTTCGCTCTTACAGACAATTATGGAACAAAACAACCACAGAGGTGAGGTTGTACCTCAGTAGCTTGGAAGCGGATGCCCAGCGGCACAATCAAGTGATTCGCTCCCACGCTTTGTATTGAAAATAGCTTACATTGGGTTCTTGATGTCACCTTTGATGAAGATGCCAGTCGAGTACGTCAGGGTCATGGTGCAGAAAACCTCGGCTTGTTGCGTCGTTTGAGTGTCAATTTACGTGGATCGTGAACCCTCCAAGCAGAGTTTGAAGATGAAGCGTTACAGGGCTGGGATAGACAATAACTCAGTAATGAAAATCCTGGCTGCTAGCGTGGCTGAGTCATAGGGTAGCTTAGTCCAGTGGCGAAACTAGATCTCGGAAGACCAAGGAGGTAAAGAATATTCTCCAATAGCTCAGCAATGATCTCCATGTTGCACAAAGCTCAATTTTATCTAGCTTTGTGCGCTTTATAACTCCCCTTGTGCTGTCAAGTTTCCGGTCATTTTACAGTAATTTTATCACTCGATTCCAATGCGATTACCCTGCTTGTAATTGCGAAGAGACTGTTTGTTATACTTTCAACGGTCAGCTTACGCGCTACTTGGGGGCTACGCTTTACGCAAACAGTTATCAGCTCTGAGCCTTTGGAGCTTACAGCTTAAGCTTGATTGATTACCTTTAGCTCAGTTTATGCCCGTGGTAAGTATGGCAATCGTTCTTTTATTTAATCTAAATTTATGGAATTATATTGCTAATTTTATTTTTTTGTGAAATAAAAAGGATTACTATTAAATAGTTAAATATTTCCTACTTTATTTGCGACTTTTTGTAAATTATTCTGTTAACTTATCCAAAGTTAACTGTTACCTTTAACCACAATTAATCTGTAGTGTAGTATGTTTTTTCTATTTCATATAAGAACTAAGGACTAAGGATTAAGGACTAATGATCCGAGTTTATACCCAGCAGGTAAAGGGAAAACGGTGGTTACAGCAGTATCAGGGATGCTCACCGGTATTTGCTTGTATTTTAGGATTCACTGCTACTGGGTTGATTCCAGGCATTTCTGCTGCTGGTGCTACCCCAGATGATCGTCAGTATACTGCGATCGCTGATGCTGAGTTTTTGGTCAATGGAGTTACTCGCCAACCTCAATATCCCCTTCCTCCTCTAACTGTGGGAGTATCCCCTGTCTTTATTTCCCGTGCTGTAGTTGAGGCATTTAACCTACCGATCTATCTGTTCAATGCTGGTTTACCTCACCCTCCGACAGTACCAGCGATTGACTTAGGTGGTATTCCTGCTAAGTGCCTAACTTCTGGCAATGCCTTGCCCCTGGAAACAGTCAAACGACTATTTGAGCAAGGTTTACAGTGGGGAGAAAAGCTAGCAAGTGTGGTTGGTGATAGCTATCTGATTATTAGTGAGTGTGTGGTTGGGGGAACTACCACCGCACTTAGCCTGCTCACTGGCTTGGGGATTGATGCAGCTGGCAAGGTTAACAGTAGCCATCCCCAGTGCAATCATGGTCAAAAATGGGACGTGGTGCAGCTGGGGTTACAACGAGCTGGGTTAGGGGGTAGGGGAGCCGGGGAGCTTCCTGAAACCGAACCTAGGAAGAAAAATTCACCGTTTCACCCCTACGACCCCGCACCTTTATACTCCGTCACCTCCTCATCCTCTCACCCCCTCACCCCCTCACCACTTGATCACTTAAAGCTAGTGGCAGCGGTGGGAGATCCGATGCAAATTGCCGCAGCAGGTATGGCAATGGCAGCTAGTCGTCGCTGTGGCGTTTTACTCGCTGGTGGTACCCAAATGCTAGCGGTTTATACCTTAGCACAGGCATTGGCAGAGTCGGTTTTAGCTTACCCCAGTATTACTGAGGGTAATTCCCTAGCATGGCAACCAGCACAAGTAGTTGTGGGAACAACTCGCTGGGTGGCAGAAGACTCGACTGGTGACACGGTTGGATTAGCACAAGATATTGGGAGTGTACCCCTTTTGGCAACACAATTGAGTTTTACCCAGTCTCGTTATCCTCAGCTACAGGCATATGAGCAAGGATATGTCAAGGAAGGTGTGGGTGCTGGAGGATGTGCGATCGCAGCCCACCTTTATAAGGGTTGGAACTCGGCTGAATTACTTCAAGCCATTGAAAACTTGGTGGAGCAATATGGTCTTTCTCTGAGGTGATTGTTGTTGGAGCCAGTTAAAAAACACTTTACAGTCTGACCAAGTTAGTTAGAAAATCCTTGGCAGAGGCACTGATTTGTTTTAGCTATTAACCTTGAACCCTGAGGCTAATCTGGAGAAGACTGGCAATTAGGAATGAATTCGCTGTGCTAGGAGTTGTTCTTCTAAGGCAGCAATCCGATTGTAGGCTGCTGTAAGTTGGGCAGTTAAGCGTTGGACTTGAATATCGGCAGAGATATTATTGTTGCTATTGCTAGAGAAACTACCTAGCCCAGAGTTACTATCAATCAGCACATCTTTATGTTGGGTCAGTAGGTTAATGGCACTTTGACTTTCGTGGGTCCGGGGTATCGGTTGCCCAGTTGGCTGAGATTGCTCAGTTTCCTGCCTTGAACTATTTTTGAGTTCAGAAAGACCTTCTGAAACCTTCAAACTGAGTTTTTCGATGGCTTCGCACAGCGTATCTACTCTATGACTTAGAGCCATGATTTGATTTTGATATTCATCCATAGGATTTTAAACTGCCATAACTTAGTTCTTTTTTATCCTAGTCACTTAACGATGAAAATCCGATGAATTGCTGATTTATTTAACTATTGCCAAAAATCTGTCAAAAATCAGTTCTAAACTCCTTAGAGTCTGTTTTCCAGAGTAATTTTTTCAAAAATGCCAGATAGCCGCTGTATATCTTGATATTTACCCTGATTAATTCAACCTTAATTAATAATTGTCTTTTATCCCAAGTTCCGCACCACAATTAGCACAATCGGTTTTTTCGGAATTAATTCCTTGGCATTAGTGATTTTTAATACATAACGTACGGATATTTTTGCCCATGTCATTACCTGATCTAACTCCTAGAGAGATGGTCAAGTAATCGAAGTTGACAAGATAACCAATCAGTGCATTAACTGCTTGATCTGGATATTTCTATCTCCCGATCACTCTATCTTACAGATCTAGATTTTTTAGCTAGTCCGCGAGAAGCCCCGCGCTCTACCTGATAAGGTGAGCGTCGGGATGATAGCGGGGCAATGAAGTGAAACGGA
The DNA here is from genome assembly GCF_010672005.1 of Moorena sp. SIO4A5. NCBI lineage: Bacteria > Bacillati > Cyanobacteriota > Cyanophyceae > Coleofasciculales > Coleofasciculaceae > Moorena > Moorena sp. SIO4A5. Next base: position 5,371 of record NZ_JAAHHZ010000069.1, read on the forward strand.
ATTGCCGACTAGGTATTTTTTGGCTCAGGGAAACGAGCTATTAAACTTCTTAGCAACTCAGATGAAGTCATCCCCCTTCGGTCGGCTTCCTGTTTTAACTGCTGTTTTTCAAAATTAGTCATTCTGATTACAAATCGTTGATATTTGATTTTTGAATTGACACCTGTTACAACATTTGTTACCTTTATAGTAGGTCGAAAAATAGGAGATAGCAACAATGAGGTCAGCTGATCAGTACCGGTTAAGATTAACAAAGCCACAAGAAGCGGAAGTAGAAAGATGGTTGGATATGCTCCGTCATCAATATAACTACTTATTGGCTGATAGGTTTAGCTGGTATGAGCAAAATCGTTGTTCTATAAACTCCTGTCCTTTGGTGTGTCACTTGCCAGAACTAAGAAATAATCCTGATTACTTTTCTCAGAAAAAGACTTTACCTCAACTAAAAAAGGATAGACCTTGGTACGGGGCAGTTCAGTCTCAAGTTTTGCAAGATTGCGTTAAACTGGTAGACCTAGCCTTTAAACGTTTCCTGAAAGGAGACAGTAACGGAAAGAAAAGTGGCAGGCCAAGATTTAAAAGTAAAAATAGATACAAATCGTTGACTTTCCCCGCTCTTTCTAAGAACCCGATAACTGGGAGTATTTTGACTCTTCCTAAATTTGGGAAGGTCAAAATGATTTACCATCGGCCTATCCCCGAAGGGTTTAAAGTCAAAACGGCTACCATAACCCGAAAAGCTGACGGGTACTACGTCACACTATCTATTCAGGATGATTCTGTTCCAAATATTATCCCAGTAGATAGCGCCTCTAGTCCTGTTGGGATAGATATGGGTCTTAAGTCCTTTCTGGTTAAGTCGGATGGCTCTGAGGTGCCAATTCCTCAATACTATCGGAAAGCTCAAAAACTACTAAAGAAGATTCAAAAAGCCGTTAGCAGATCCAAAAAAGGTAGCAACAACAGAAAAAAGGCTGTTATTAAACTAGGGAAAGCTCATAAAAAAGTGGCCGATACTAGAAAATATTTTCACTTCAAAACAGCGAAAAACTTACTAGACAATCACGACCTAGTTGTTCATGAGAAGTTAAATATTAAGGGTTTGGCTAAGACTAAAATCGCCAAGTCTGTACTAGACGCTGGCTGGGGTCAATTCCTGTCTATACTGTCAACCAAAGCCGTTCGCGTAGCGTGGCCTACGGCCATAAATGCTGGGTTACTTACAGTTGCAGTGAATCCTCGAAATACTAGCCAAAACTGTTCCAATTGTGGGAAAAAGGTACCAAAGAAACTGAAAGACCGCATTCATTCTTGTCCTCATTGTGGATACACAGCAGATAGGGATGTGAATGCGGCGATCAATGTATTAAATTTGGCGGTAGGGCATTCCGTCAGTAGTAAAGCTTGCCGAGCAACCGAAGGGATACCTGGTGTTGGCAAGAAGCCCGCGTTGTCCCGTTAGGGCAACGTCGGGAGTATGTCACAGTTAGCTCTGAAACAGGACTGTGTGTTCAGGGGGAGGAGAGGCAGGAAAAGGGAGACCAAGCTGGTGTTTTCGTTCTTTTGATCGTGCTTACTCTTAATAAACTTAAATTAATAACAGTATAACTATTATTGATATCAAGTAAGGTTACATTGATGTAAAATTAGATTCAGATGCCTTAGCCCTTGACTTGGATTAGTTTTGTTAACCAGACTATGAGTAGTTGTTAATTGATTAGATTTATCATATCTAGCAGATGGTTGTTGGCCTAACAGGTCACAAAAGTCAGTTAATTGGTAATAGCTATGGTAGTTGCTATTGAGCCAATGTAAATTAAGGTCAAATAGTTGGTAACCAGAGGAAATTCAGAAATACTTATGAAGCGACGCTCCTTGATACTAGGTGCTAGTACCATAGCCCTTAGTCAGTTAGCATCTGGTTGTACTGGACAACAAGCCTCTTTAAAGGTAAGGCTGTTGCAAAATTCAATCCCAGTTCAGCTGTTGGGTGAATTTCGTAAGACCTTAACACTACGGGCTAAGCTAAATTTTGACCCGGAGAAACAACTATCTGCTTTATTCAAACTCCTGACAACCTTGAAAGAGCAAGGCAAACCCAACAATAATCAAGATCGCTCCCTCCTAGATTTGATCCGGATTAGGTCTAGGAAACCGATAAGTCCTGATTTAGTTACCTTAGGAGATTATTGGCTCAAGTCAGCCATGGAGCAGGAATTGATCCAACCTTTGAACATAGAAACTTTGCCAGGATGGAAACAACTGCCACCAGAATACCAGAAACTGGTCAAACGTGGTGACCAAACTGGTCAGCTAGACAATTCAGGAAAAGTTTGGGGTGCTCCTTATCGCTGGGGTGCTACCGTCATTGCCTATCGCCGTGACAAGTTCAAAGCCTTAGGCTGGACTCCTACCGATTGGAGTGACTTGTGGCGTGAGTCTTTACGCGATCGCATTTCTGTATTAGACCACCACCGAGAAGTGATTGGTTTAACCTTGAAACACCTAGGCTTATCCTATAATCAACAGAATTTAAATCAAGTCAAAGACTTGAAACCAGCACTTCGACAACTGGCTAAACAGGTTAAATTCTACAGTTCGGATCACTACCTAAAACCTCTAGTTTTGGGGGATACCTGGGTTGCAGTGGGTTGGTCTACCGATATCCTGGCACTAAGAACACGCGATCGCCAAATTGAGGCAGTGGTACCTCAGTCAGGAACAGCCCTGTGGTCAGATGTATGGGTAAAACCCGTATCAGTAAGCTCTGCTTCTGACTCCTCAGAAAGTAACTCTGAGTCGGATTTAAGCAAAGAGTGGATTAAATTTTGCTGGGATAGCAAATCAGCCAACCAAATTTCTCTACTGACTAATGCTGCTTCCCCGATTCTGGTTAATATGCCAAGAAATACGCTGCCACAAGATATCCAATCTAATCATCTACTGCTGCCAGAAGCAGCAATTCTCAACAAGTGTGAATTTCTCCATCCCTTACCAGAGTCTACAGAAAAGCAGTATGAATCCTTGTGGAAAGAAATGCGAAGTACTTGACAATTACCTATTCTAGTTTTGTGATAACTGGCAAAAGGCCGAGACTTGGCCAGCTAAAGGTACTTGACCAGGAATACATACCTCCACCTGGCACATGGAATTACCATCACAGGTATAAGCTCCTAAAGGCTTTCCTCGCTGGTTAAATACTCTGGTATTGTAGTCATACTCTCTGGCAACGTTTCCCATTTTGTTAATAAAAGCATACCTACCGAGATAGTTAAGCAGACTCCAGAGTTGGCGATTCACTACCAAATCTACCCGGCGTTTACTCGGATAAGCTAACCAATTATCCAGTAGCTTACCGCCAAACTGTTCATCAGCCCACCAGAAACTCGGAGTAGTGAGCTTAGTTTGAGAGATAGTATCAGCAGTAATCACAGAGCCATCAGTAGGAAGATTCTCTGGCTGCAGGACATTTAAATTCACAGCTTCTGTGTCCGGCTGCACTCCTACAGTCTTTTGAGCTAAAAGTGGTTCCGGCTTCCAACCAACCAGAAAACAGCTCTCTAGAAACACAAGGCACAAGACACAAGGCACAAGGTAAAACGGATTTATTTTAGTAACGTTGTTTCTTTTATCCATAGGAATGCACTAAAGCATCAGTCAAATCAATAGTGATACCCATTAACCTTGGCCTTGGCCTATTGGCCACGCTACGCGAATGGCCACGCTACGCGAACAACCAAATAACCTACCCTTCACCGAACGCCAAAGGCGAACAACCAACTAACCTTGGCCTTGGCCTATTGGCCACGCTACGCGAATGGCCACGCTACGCGAACAACCTTCAACCTTCAACCTTGGCCTTGGCCTATTGGCCACGCTACGCGAATGGCCACGCTACGCGAACAACCTTCAACCTTCAACCTTGGCCTTGGCCTATTGGCCACGCTACGCGAATGGCCACGCTACGCGAACAACCTTCAACCTACCCTACACCGAATTGCCTTGGGCGAACAACCAACTAACCTTATCCCCACAGACGACGCCTAGGAGAACCATTAAGACGCTGGTGGGTATCAGAGAGTAAGGAAGGAATATCCAGTTGTTCGGGGCAACGGGGAAGACAGTCACCACACTGGGTACAACGGTTTCCCTTGACTCCCCTAAACCAATGACCAGCATTTTCAAACATTTGATAGCGATATTGACCAAACTCGGTCATGTCGTAAGCCAAAGCAAGATTGCGCAGCCGCAAGACTTCTGGAATGTTAATGGTTTCTGGGCAAGGTAGACAAGCATAGCATTGACTACAGCGGTCAGTTCCTAGAGCATTGTTCAATTGGGTTTCCAAACGAGAGAATGCTGCCACTTCCATTGGGCTCAAGCACTCATCTCGGTTAGCCACACTCAAAGGCAGGGTCAGCTCATCTGGGTTAGCCGGTCCAATACTAAGGGTGGTAATGCGGCGATCGCTTAATAAAAACCGATAGTTCAGTTCCAGTGGCGAGAAGGGATGGCACAGTTTCTCTAACTTTGGTGGTGGGGTGTAGAGTTTGCCTCCTTTATCAGCAGGAGATATGATGAATATCCCCATATCCTTCTGATTAGCCAATTCAATCGCCGCAGCATTGCGTTGAAAGAAGTAATAGTAATGCAGGTTGATGAATTCAAAAAAATCTGTCTGAATTGCCCCTAGAATCACTTCTATTGAACCGTGGGTTGAGAAACCAACATGGTTTATACGTCCCTGGGCTACGGCTTTTTGGACAGCTGCCATACAGCCGCTGTCGGACTTTACCCAGGACAGATGCTCCTCAGTGTTAATGCCATGAATTGCTAAACAATCGATATAGTCGAGCTGTAGACGTTCTAAGGAATCATTAATCCACTGACTCATCAAATCAGCATCAGGGGTTGGTGGAATCTTGGTGGTGATATATAGCTGGTCTCGTGGTAGTGACAATCCAGCTTTCAGGATATTACCAAGGTATTCTTCACTCTTGCCGTAACCCCTGGCAGTTTCCAAGTGGTTAATTCCTTGATCGATTGCCTGTTGCACTGTCTTCTGAGCATTTGACTCAGATGCTAAGCAACGCATGGTGCCGCAAGAAAATACTGAAAGCTGGAGATTAGTTTTACCAAACCGCCGATAACGCATGTTCCCCAACTGCTGAAATAATCAAATCTTTGGTTAAAACGTTGCCCAAAAAACAGTTGCGCAAAAAACTCAGTTGATGGCCATCGATTGTATTCGGTTATAGCTTCGGGTATAGCTTGGGGTATAGCTTGGGATATATCAATTTATGCCAACGCTCACTTGCGGTAGAGCATCGGGATTAGAGTATCAGAAAAAATCTCACCAACAGCTAAATGGTAAGGCTTTCAGAAACATCTCAATAATTTTTTTCAGAGAAATTGAAATATTGTTGCTGTTAAATCCCGTTTAATCCCATTATTTTGGCTTTAGGTACCACGGCTATATCCTCCACGGTGGAGAAAATCTTCTGGGCGGATATTAGAGACAAATTCCCGAAAAGCTCTACGCTCCTCTTCATCCTTATCTTGGTCTACAGGAATCGAAGCATCAGCAATCACCTCTTCCATCACCCAAATCGGACTGCCAGTGCGCAGGGCAATCGAGATGGCATCACTTGGTCGAGCATCAATTTCTTTCTTTGTCTCACCCTGACTAACACATAGGCTGGCATAGAATGTGTTATCTTGGAGAGAGTGTATTATAACACGATCCAGTGTTATGCTCCACTCCTCTAGAAAATTGACCATTAGGTCATGGGTCAGGGGACGGGGTGGTGTTTGTCTTTCCAAAGCACTGATAATTGCCTTTGCTTGATCTTGCCCAATATAGATTGGCAGAGCACGCCGATCTAAGACATCTTTCAGTAACACGATGGGGCTACGTGTTACAGTATCTACTGCAATGCCAGCAACTCTCATTTCAATCATCAGCTTAGCCTCTAGAATACGGTCAGCATCAGGGGCATCAAAGCGAAGCGGTAAACTAGTACTGTACAGACGGGCACCGAAACTTGCGCTTGCCAGATCTGTTCTTTTCACGTTACCGGTCAACGGTAAGATTAGCCCTTGAGAATCCAATTCGGTGAGATCAACAAGATTGTATTCTCCAAGTATGCCTTAGTCTCAGGAAATTTGTTTGGCCACTTCACTAAAAAAATACAAACCTATGCCAGCTCTTTTCCTACTAACAGTCTAGTTGCACCAGTTCATCCGCTTACAGAAGAACAGTATAAACAACAGTGTTTACAGGATTAATTCAAGCCCTCGGCACAATTGGACCAATCGGAAGCGATCGCTTTATTGTCTCCGGTACCTCTGATGCTATGGATGTTATCTTACAGGATTTAGAACCTGGTGATAGTGTAGCAGTGGACGGAATTTGCCTAACGGTAGAGAAAGTTTTGCCCACAGGCTTCTCGACCACTGCTTCTGATGAAACTCAGGGGCGCACCACCCTCGGACAACGGCTACAGACAACCTCCTACGTTAATTTGGAAACGTCTTTGCGTGTGGGTAGCAAGCTAGGGGGTCATTTTGTCACGGGTCACATTGACGGTATTGGCTGCTTAACGCAATCTTTACAAACACCAAACTCCTGGGAAATGTGCTTTACAGCACCAGCTTCTTTGACGGATGTGTGGCAGCATAAGATAGCCCGTTATCTTGTTCCTAAGGGTAGCATTGCTGTCAATGGGGTCAGCCTAACGATTGCTGAGTGTGACCCCAACGGCAGTTGGTTCAAAGTAGCGGTGATTCCCCATAGTTACACCCATACCAATCTTAGCCACTTACGGACTGGCAATTGGGTGAATATTGAAAGTGACATTTTAGGGAAATATGTCGATAAGTTGCTGGGTAATCGAGTACCAGCTGCTGAAGCGATGGATGAAATGTCCCCGGAATTTCTCCTAGAACATGGGTATTTGACATCCTCCCACGGCTGAAGCCTCTAGGGCTGTTCATTCTTGTGAAGGATCAGGGAGGCCAAAGGTGAACAAATAAACAACCCAACCTTCACACTTCACACTTGAGAATTCACATTTGATTGAATTCCGACCTCTACGGAAAGGGAGGCTCAACAAGCACAACAGCCAAGGTTGTTCATAGAGCAAGAACGACAACGGTCACAGTGGCTAGCAGAGCGGTTAAGGGTGATGGGCATTGACCCGAAAGTTACCGAGTAATCAGGTTCAACAGAAATGCGTTCGCGTAGCGTGACCTTTGGTCAATCAGATTCTGATTAATGCAGGGTAATCCCATTGGATTTGGTATAAATTGTACTTGACAAAAGAAATAAAGAGTAGAAGGAAACTTTCCGACAATCGAGGCTGTGTTGACACAACTGCTGAAGTTGCTCAACCTCAAGGGAGCTGTAGTCACCTTGGATGCTATGGGTACTCAAATAGAGATTGTCCAGGAAATCCAGCGGGGAGAAGGGTAAAGAATATTCTCCAGTAGCTCATCAATGATATCCCTGTTGCACTTAGCTCAATTTTATCTGGCTTTGTGCGCTTTATAACTCGCCTTGTGCTGTCAAGTTTCCGGTTATTTTACATTGACACTCCCCACCCTGGAAGGACGGGGATTCTTGCTTCTACGAGGTGACTTGTTTAACCAGGCCGGAGCCAGAAAAAATAGAGGTCTCCTCTCCACAAGCGTACTTGGTCTATGACCTAGGTTTAGGTGTGCCGGAAACGAAACCTTATCAGAGCGATGCAGCGCGGTCTTGGGGGAAACCCCAAGACCGCGCTGCATCAAGACAGGGTCGCCTTAGTACAAAACCTTGATCCCTATTCTGCATAACCCTAAAAATATAAAGGCGACCCTCTGATTACGGTAACTTCAAACCCCACCGTACCTAATATACTTAACAAGTTAGATAAACTTTTTCTTGATCTTATGTTTTCGTAGATATCCAAATCGTTAGATTTGATTATGCAATAAGCTGATATCTTAGCTTATTTTTTACATCATCTACTTATTTTAAGCTCTTGTTTATCTAGAGTATTAATTGTTTTTTGTTATTTTTTTATACTAACACGCTTCGTGAAAACTGTCAAGTTTTAACTTAAAAAGAAAGCCGTCCTATAAGGAGGGGGCGCGATTACCCAAAATTTTGGGTAATTTTATCACTCGATTCCAATGGGATTACCCTGCTGTACTCACTGAGAGGGTTTAAGCTACATAACTTTCCACCGCAGCAGGATAATAACATCTTGATTTCGGTAGATTTTGCAGCAACGTGGCCTGGCATCACCCACAGAAAACCACAGCAATTGTCGATTCTGATGACTTGATCCAACAGCGTGGATTTTTGATATTATAACAAGCATATCGCAGTTTCGCTAGATCTACCCCAACTAATTACTATGTGTATAATTCCAGGGCTTGACCGCTGCGGGATTCCCCCACACGCCTAACTGATTATCAACAGCCAACTGACTCGCATGTTCAACCGCATCCCACGATGGACAATCACTCTTATATTGAGAAATAACCCCCCATGTTCACAATAAAAGGGTCACACGCCGGATGCCTTATCGGGTTAATATCTTGGGGTTTTTCTGGGTAATAATCAACTACTAGATAAGGTGGCGTGTGGTATAATCCTCTCCCTGTGGGGGCTATGTATGTGTTGTCTTAGCCCCAATTTACCTGTACACTTCACCAAGTGAATTCCGATAGCTCAACTATTCGGACAGCTCAGTAATTTTTGAAAAAGCATAAAAAAACAATGGTAGGAATTATAAGTGCAATTGGAAATACGCCTATTATTCAACTGTCTAATCTCTTTGATACAACGTCAATAAACTTTTTTGCTAAATTAGAAACTATTAATCCCGGTGGAAGTATTAAAGACCGAACTGCTATCAAAATGCTTGAGAATGCTATTAAAAATGGAAATATCAAGAAAAATACCACTGTAATTGAATCAACTTCTGGAAATCTTGGTATAGGATTAGCCCAAGTATGTGCTTATTACAAATTAAAGTTGATTTGTATCGTAGATCCGAAGGCTAGCACTCAAAATATCGATATTATCAAAGCCTATGGTGGAGAAATTGACTATGTATCAGAACCTGATCCTAAAACTGGTGAATTTCTCCAGGCAAGGCTAAAACGGGTAAAAATGCTATGCCATAAAAATCCAGATTTCTTCTGGATAAATCAGTATTCCAATATTGATAATCCCTTAGCACATTATGAAACGATGCGCGAAATATTAGAACAACTAAACGAGCAAGTTGACTATTTGTTTTGTGCTGTGAGTACCTGCGGCACTATCAGGGGATGTGCAGAATACATCCGCAAAAAAAATCTCAATACACAAATTATTGCAGTGGATGTCAAGGGGAGTCAAATTTTTGACAATGAGCAAACAATAAGACGATTTCCAGGTATGGGAGCTGGAGTCAGAACTATACATTGTAACGATGAGCTAATTAACGGTTATATCCTCGTTTCCGATCAAGATTGTATTCGTTGCTGTCATCAGCTTGTAGCACGGGAAGGAATTTTGGCAGGTGCTTCGTCAGGGGGGGTTGTTGCTGCGGTAGAGGCTATGCAAAACCAGATGAAAAGTGACAGCATCTGTGTTATGATCCTTCCTGACCGAGGTGACCGCTATTTAAAGACTCTTTATTCAGAAAAGTGGATTAAAGAGAACTTTGGTGAAGAGTATTATAAAAAACTTCTCAGTCATAATTTTCGTGGTACCCCTGCTCCTAAAATCAAGCTTTTTAGTGTGAAAGGGTAACGACAGCATTTCTAGATGAGTTGTAAACCAATGATTGTCGTTTTTTTATTAAAAAAACTTCTGTATTCTTCCCTTCTGACTCCTGACTCCTTTTTTACACCATTCAATAACGATGATAAACTATGTCAGAATACATTAAAGCTGAGTATGGAGCTTTAGCAAAAAATGAATTAATTCAAAATAATAGGGCAAGCATGTTGGCAAGCGGATATACTGACATACAGCTTGATATGTTACCTCCCAAAGCCATTATGGGGATTGCCTGCGGTAATCCTACCTCAGCTTGTGATTTGCAACCTGGAATGAAGCTTCTTGATTTGGGATGCGGAGTAGGGACAGATGTTATACTCGGCGGACTGAAAGTGATGCCGGGCGGGCTGTCTATTGGATTGGATTTCTTGCCTGAGATGATTACAAGAGCCAAAGCATGTGCAGCAGAATGCACTGCTCTTGACGAGAGTGCGACAGATTTTTATGTTCAAGATATAGGTTTGGGAAAGTATGATTTTGACAATAATTTCTTCGATTATGTCATATCGAATTGCTGTATTTGCCTTGTGAATCAGAATAAAGTATTTCCTGAAGTTTTTCGAGTGTTAAAGCCGGGAGTAAATTTTGTTTTTTGTGAAGAGGCTTACAAGGCTGAAGCTTCAATGCCTCCAGAGCTAGATAAGTTAATAAAAGAAGCCATAGATCAAAAAATTACTCCAATCAGCAATGATTCTGTTGCCAGCATAATATTCAGGATTTATGTGGCACTTGCCAAAAACAATGCCATTGAAAAAGAGAAGATGCTCGAGCTGCTGAGACAGACTGGATTTGAAAGCCCGCAAGTAGTTCACGAAACACCTCAATTGCTTTCTATGTCAGAACCACTTGAAATGGAAAGTGACAGATTATCGAACAGCGAATTACAAGAGTATACAAAATGTTTAGAACAAACGTTAAAAAAATTCGATGTCAATGACTATATGACATTTGTTACAATCAAAGCACAAAATTCATAAATTTAAGCTTTTCCGTGTAAAATCATTGTAAAAGGGTAACTATAATTAATGCCACAAAAATCAGATATCCTAATTTTAAAACAACAAGAAATTGAATCCTTGTTAAACAAGCAGGAAAATAAAATCATGGATGTGGTGCAACAGGCATATGAGCTACATTCTCAGGGAAAAAGTGTATTGCCACACTCGTCCTTTTTAACATTTCCTGATAACCTGAGCAATCGTATCATTGCTTTGCCAGCTTACTTGGGAGAACCTTTTAATGTAGCAGGTATCAAATGGATTGCATCTTTTCCAGCTAATATTGAGCGGGATATAGCAAGGGCTTCTGCAGTGTTAATACTCAATTCCATGGAAACTGGACATCCCCTCAGCATCATGGAAAGTTCAATTATTAGTGCCAAGAGAACCGCTGCTAGTGCAGCCCTTGCCGCCAAAAACTTGGTCAATGAGGATGTGATTGAAGCCGGGTTTATCGGATGCGGGCTAATCAATCTTGAGGTCTTCCGATTTCTTTCCACGATTTTTCAGAGCTTGAAAACATTGACGATATTTGACAAGCAGCCTGAACGCGCAACAGCTTTTGTCTCAAAAGTTCAAGATATTGCTCCAAGTTGTCATCTGAAAGTTGCCACATCGGCAGAACAGGTTCTAGAGTCTACTCCTCTCATTTCACTGGCAACAACCGCAGCCACCCCTTATATCTATGAATTACCTACTGTTCAGTTAGATTCTAGGACTATATTGCTTATCTCATTACGGGATATATCGCCGCAAATTATTTCAACAAACATTAACATTGTAGATGATCCAGACCATGTTTGCCGCGCCAATACTTCAATCCACCTTGCCCAACAACAAGAAGGTAATACTCATTTTATCAAAGGAACACTTGTTGATATAATTCAGAAACGTATCTCTCTCAGAGAAAAATCTAATGATACTGTCATTTTTAGTCCTTTCGGGCTGGGCGTTCTGGATGTTGCACTGGGCAAATTTATCTATGATTTGGCACTAACTAATAATCTGGGAACAAAAATTGAATCGTTTATAAGTGATTAAGAAAAGGTTCCATGAATATGTATATTGAAGGAGCAAAATGTATCCGTTGTAATAAAGAATGGCAAATTTCAGAAATTCGCTATCAATGTCCTACCTGCCAAGGAAATTTAGATATAGCTTATAATTACAAAGCTTTACGTAACAACTACCCCAAAACTAGCTTCCGTCAAAACAAACTTTACTCCATCTGGCGATATCTGCCTTTTCTACCGCTGAAAAAAATGCCAGAACGACCACTACAATTGGGCTGGACACCTCTTTATCCAGTCCCCAATGAGTATGGTATCAAGCTTTTTATCAAAGATGAGGGACGAAATCCTAGCGGTTCTCTCAAAGATCGTGCGACAGCGATTGTTTTGGAAGCGGCACAAGAGGCAGGTATTACCCATCTCACAACTGCCTCTACTGGTAATGCCGGATCATCTTTAGCCTGTTTATCTGCCAGTATGGGAATAGAAACGACCGTTTTTGTGCCGGATAAGGCACCGGAAGCTAAGATAGCCCAAATGTGTATTTTTGGGACTCGTGTGTATAGTGTCATTGGTTCTTATGATGATGCTTATGACCTCTGCATACGTGCCTCTAATTTATTGGGATGGTATAACCGAAGTACCGGATATAATCCCCTAACACGGGAAGGCAAAAAAACCTGTGCTTATGAAATTTGTGAACAGCTAGATTGGCATGTCCCTGACTGGGTAATAGTTTCGGTTGGCGATGGGAATATTTTGAGCGGATTATGGAAGGGATTTAAAGACCTTTATGGGATCGGTTATATAGACCATTTGCCAAAAATGGTAGGAGTTCAATCTTTCGCCAGTAATGCCATTGCTCTTTCAGTGCGGTCTGCTAAAAATAACGCAAGCATTGATATAGAATCTGTTCAGGCATCAACTATTGCAGATAGCATTTCCGTAAATACACCCCGTGATGGGGTATTTGCAGTGAAGGCCATTCTGGAATCAAGAGGAATGATAATTGAAGTGACTGATGAAAAAATTTTAATGGCAATCAAGACAGTAGCGCAACGGTGGGGTATTTTTGGAGAGCCAGCGGGTGTAGCTTGTGTAGCTGGTCTGGAGAAACTTTGGGAAGATGGTACCCTGAAATCGGGTGAAGTGGTAGTCTGTATCATTACCGGAAATGGCTTAAAAGATGTAGGTTCTGCTTTGAAGGCATCGCTTAATAGGGTCAGGGTAATAGAATCTCAATCAGACTTAACACAAGTTCTCAGAAGAATTTAAGGTAGAGTGAAGAAAACAACAATTTAGAACTTGAATCATATCGTTAAAAAGGGCAAAGGACAGTTTTAAAGTCAAAATAAAACGAAGAAATTGAAAAAAAAACCTTAAATTTTATTCAAATTTCCTGAAATTTAAATTTCAACTTAACCCTTCTATTGACTCATTGTTCAAGCTTTAGTCTAAACTCAAGTAGTAAGCCTTCTAGCCTGTACATCAGACTACACAAGTGCCGGAATCCCCCTTGAACGAATCGAGCACCTGAAGCTCAATTGACGAAAAATTATTCCCAGGACAAATTTTTCCACCTACAACCGGATGGGATGCACCAGTACATGATGGCACAAAGTTGTAGAGTCCTTTTATACAGAGGAATCCCATCATTGCATACAAGACAGTTTCCCAAGATTTTTCTTCAAATCCTAGATCATTGAGAGAACGTAAAGTCTGAATATCTTGTCCAAGAGCATGACACAAATTTACTCGTAGTCTTTCCATAAAATAAGGGTTATTACGAACACCACCTCTGACAATGATATCGTCAGTACATGGTCCAAATTTTTTACACGCAAGTGCAATTGTGATCGCGCTAAGTTCTGTCAGAGTTGCAACAAAATCTTGATCTGTACAGCCAAGTTCTTTTGCTTGCTGATGCCACTGATCAAAGCACGAACGTGTAAAATCATCAGGACCTACTGATATGGGAAGCTGATTTTTTTGAAAATGAGGGTGTTGCAACATCTCATCTAATAATGCTTTATTTATCTTCCCAGTAAGACCTAACTTTCCATCTTTATCATATTCTAGGTTAGGATCACATTTATTTGCAGCCCAGTCTATATAGAGAACGCCTAATCCAGGATCAAGTCCAGAAGGAAGTTCTACAGAACCTTGGGGTGGACAAAATGTCACGGAAGAAGTTCCACCAATGTTGATGCAAATACGCCACATTGAACTTTCTACTGGAGGGCGTAACATGAGGTAATCATAAGTACAGGTGCATGGTGAACCATTACCACCTGCTGCTACATCTGCTGAACGAAAATCTCCTACTGTTGTGATACCAAGTCCTTGAGCAATAGATGATAATTCACCAATTTCCCAGTGGGGATGTCCATGAATAGTCTGACCATGAGAAGATATCAAATCAATTGTTGTTTTAGCAATAGAATGCTTAGCAAGGAATGTCAGTGCTGTTTCAACAAAATGTTTTGCTATCCCATAATTTGCCGCATTACATCCTTGCCAGTTACCTTCTCGTAAAGTAAATATTTCTTGACGCTTTTCTTTTAACCAGGGAAAGGTTTCAAAGGCAACAACATGATATTTGAGCTCTGAAACCGTCCGAGACGAGGATAACAGAGGTTCTTCAAAATCAACTACAACTATGTCGATTCCATCAACCGCATTCCCAGACTGTATCCCCAATACTCTGGTTAACTTGGTTGACGGTATTGCCTTTTTTACTTTCAAAACTGTTGTATGTCTATTCCGAAACGGATCATCAAACGTAATGACAACAGCAAAGCCTTCTTTAATAAATGCTCTGCTTGATGCTACATTACTTGCATGGACCATTACATAGATTTCTTTAATATCTTGATGCTGTGTAAAAATAGATTTTTTTGCACAGTTTACAAGCGCAGTTCCAATACCCATGCCCCTGTGCTCAGAATGAACGACAAATTCTATAATTTCAGCTGATGTCTTTTCGCCATAGTGATGGCAAAACTGTCCTCCTAATTCTGCTGTAATTAAGCCAACCATAATTTCCCCTGAAAATGCGCCCCAGGCAAATATTTTTCCACTTTTCAGTTTTTTAAAATGGTCTCGAATCCGTTGATCAGGACACCAATTATATTCTGTTTTTCCATGGGTAAATAGAAAGCTTATTAATGTTTCTGCTTTAAACGTCTTTGGCAAAAGTTTGTATTCAATACTTGATAATTTCATATTCTTACTCTAGAACTTGATAGACATCCTCTGTATAATGCAAGTCTGGCGTATTGATATACTCAGTCATATTGGTACAATAATTTTTAATATTGTGATGGAGGGATTTCCACAAACCTTCATTCGTCATATTCTCAGCCTCATCCATAAAACCAAAGGCTCTAAATCTATCTATTCTATTGGCAAGAATAATATGACCTCCCCTTTTAGTTACTCTCACAAATTCTCTCAGCAATTGAGGATGGTTGACATGTATGAGGACACCTATAGATATAATGGCATCAAAAAAATTATCTTCAAAAGCAAGAGGTTTATATAGATCTGCCCAATTAAGGCATTCATAATTGCCATCAGTTTTCGCCTTTTCCAGCATCTGTGTAGAAATATCGATACCCCATAGTCTTTTATAATTATATCTAGCTAGTTCTTGACCAATCAAACCAGTACCCACGCCTGCATCTAAAATCAATTGATGTGGAAACACAAACTTCCTTATAATTGGAATAATATATTCAGGATACCAACCAAACTCTTCACGCATAAAAACATCATAAGAATCCGCTAGCAGATCATACTCATTTTGTGTTTCATTACCTAAAATAGAATATTCTATACCATCTTTAAACAATGTTTGTGATGCATCAGAATATCTATTTCGGAATTCTTCGAGATTCATGAAATCTTCTGATTTTTGCTTGCTCATAGCTCTTCGCTCCTCTTATGTTATTGAAAAGTTACATAGTAAAGTGAATAAGTTCTTTAATTTTAAAGGCTCAAAAGCATATATTGATTAGCTTTGCTTCCCAGGGTAAGCGCAAGAATCAATAAGCCGTAGCTTATTGAGAAAAAAACCACGTCATTCTCAACAAATTAACTCTATTGCGAGTACAGTTCGACGAGATTATAGGGGTTTCGAGCCACGAGCAACCGAGATCCAGCCAATGCACATTATGGGCAATTTTTTCTTGCGCTTACCCTGCTTTGCTTCCTTAACTATCATGTTAATATTTTACTACAAATAAAGGCAGATCAACATAAGTCCTACATTCTTATTTGGGGTAAAACTGGCGAAGCTGTCACCAAGTGCAGGATAAACTGGAAACAGCTACTGTGTAAGGCTTTCAGAAAGTGAAAACGTGGATCTTTGCAGTCGTGAAGATATTGCAGCTTCTGGGTAGTTTCTGCAAAATTGGGCTGGAATAGCTCAAATGAATAAATAGCTAAAATATATACACAGCAAAGGTTTCAGCGATTTTTTAAACCTTACTATTTTAATCATCCTAACTGGGGGGGCGACATCAGAGCTAAAAAGTAGACTGTATAAGCTTCATAGCTCTCATACCTGTCTTGATGCAGTCGCTGGGGGAACGGCAGTTGCTGGGGGAACGGCAGTTGCTGGGGGAACGGCAGTTGCTGGGGGAACGGCAGTTGCTGGGGGAACGGCAGTTGCTGGGGGAACGGCAGTTGCTGGGGGAACGGCAGTTGCTCATGGGGGGAACCATGGCAGTTGCTGGGGGAACGGCAGTCGCTCATGGGGGGAACCCCCAAGACCGCGCTGCCTCCCCAAGACCGCACTGCCTCCCCAAGACCGCACTGCCTCCCCAAGACCGCACTGCCTCCCCAAGACCGCACTGCCTCCCCAAGACCGCGCTGCATCGCTCGTAAATAATTACTGAGGGGGTGACATGAGCCCTGAAAAGCTTACTAAATAAAGCCTTGATGCCAATTATCATAAGAATTGATCAACTCCCAAATTGACCCTCCTGTGATTTAATGGCAAGCTCAAACCCTTATAACTACGTCCAAGGTCAGCCCAAAACAGCATGTATCTTTTAGGTGCTACCCGTGGCGAATTTAATTCGCCAAGGTCAAGAGCACCGATTAAGTAACAGATGGGCTGAACATATTACCCAGTAAGGATTTTAGCTTGCATGTCACCCCCCCAACTTCGTCAGTTGTGTCAACACAGCCTCGATTGTCGGAAAGTTTCTTTCTACTCTTTATTTCTTTTGTCAAGTACAATTTATACCAAATTCAATGGGATTACCCTGCTGATTAATTGTTTTATTAATTATCTCATTAATTATCTACAAAGCTCGTTCCCTCAACTACTTTTCCCCCTTTTCCATTTCCTACTAAAGATGTATAGGCTGCTAGAGTTTCCCTTGCCGTTCTCTCCCAAGAGAATAGCATTGCTCTTTCCTTACCCTTTCTAATCAATTCCTCCCGGAATTGAGAATTACTGATAACCTTGACCATAGCATCTGCTAATTCAATAGGCTGATTAGGGTCAATTAAAATTGCGGCATCTCCCGCTACTTCAGGCAGGGATGAAGTATTAGAGGTAATCACAGGGGCACCCAAAGTCATCGCTTCTAAGACAGGTAGACCAAACCCTTCATAGTAGGAAGGATACACAAAAACATCTGCATTTGAGTAAAACCAGGCTACCAGTTGATCCGATAAGTAGCCCAGATGATGAATATGGTGTTTCCACGGGGATCTAGCAATAGCTGCAAAAATAGATTCATAAGACCATCCTTTTTGTCCAATCAGTACTAACTGATGCTCAATTTGATGCCGTTGTTTTAAATAATTAAATGCTGCAATCAGAGTATTAATATTTTTCCTCGGCTCAAGAGTACTCACAAATAAAATATAGGGTTGGGCGAAGTCGTAATTAACTGATGTCAGCAAAGACTCCACCTGGGTATTCGGTAAATCTAGTGTATTCGGTAAATCTAGAGTAGAGTAACGGCTAGCTTGAGGAATAACTTGGATGTTGTCAGGATTCACTCCTAAGTAATTGACGATATCTTGTTTAGTAGACTGGGAAACAGTAATTACTAAATCAGTCCACCGTAAACATTGTTTTACCCGAGCAGTATAGCTTTTAACAATTGAGTTAACATACTGAGGATATTTCATAAAGGTTAGGTCATGAATCGTCATCAACCGCAAGCTTTTTTGACAGGGATAAACGACATGATCAGTACCATGGACGATATCAGGATTGCCTAAGTATTGCTCACAATAAGGTAAGATTGGATTAGGTATAGTGGCTAGTAAACTAGAGATTGTAACCGGTAACGGTATAGTTTTAATCTCTATATTCTTAATCTCTAAATGCCTAGTTAGCACTTCCAGAAATGACCAATCACGAGATAACCATTTTCTTACACTTGGTTGATAGGCGACACTTAACTTAAAGTCTTCCTGACCTTGTAGCTTATGGAGTGCCTGAATTAAATTTAAGGCATACATCCCAATGCCACTTAATTTATGGCGGATTGGTGTAGCATCAACAGCAATTTTAATCATATTTAAATCATTAGTTGTAACCCAAGTAAAATTATAATTGCTACTTGATAATTAACTAATGACTATAGATAAACTCTGTTCCGGTCAAGATGCCGTCACAAATAACATCTAATCCTTTACTTTGACCAGGAATAAATTCATTGAGATCACATACCTGAAGTTTAAATTCCGATGGATTACTAGCTTCGGTGGTCATCTCTAGGGGAATCATGCGGCGGAAGAAAAAGTGATAGGCATACTTTCTTGCTCGTTTGATGATTGCCTCAGGTAAGCCATGCCCTAGGGGTAACTGATCTAAATACTGAACATACTCCTCTACAGAACTGGCATCCATAGTGATGCCTTTATTACGAATCCACGCTTCTCCTGCAACAATTACAGGTATGCCCATGCTAGTTAATTCTACGCCCATTTTAGTGCCATAGATCAGAGCCGCATTACATTGGAGGATAGCAGCATAGGTGCTAACGGTACTTTCTGGGGGAATAACAAATACATTTGGAGGGAGAGTGGGGAAAACCTGACGAATTTCCTCAAACAAGGGTTGACGCGATCGCAAAGTCCCTCGAATTTCTGCTGGGTGGATCCGAATTAACAACTGTAACTCTGGTCTTTTAGCAAAATACCGAATAGTTGTCAATACCCATTCCAGCATATTAGGAAAAGCATTAACTGGGTAATGGAGTTGAGCATCCCACATCACATTAGTCAGTAACCCAATACAAGGACGAGAAAAGTCTACTCCTACCGCATCAGTAATTTTGGTCAGGTCAAATTGAGGACTTTCATGGAACCAAATCCAATCCTGAGTTCCTTGCCAGCGACTTTTCAAATAGTCCATCAACTTCTGTTCCATCTGGGAAGTCCACGGTATAGTTTCCCAATTACTGACTGGCTCCCACATCAACTGGTGATGATAGGTTTCATGGTGACTAAAGATAAAGCATTGTTTGCGATAAGCAGGATTCCAGTTGACCACCCGCACCCCTTCCTGACGGGCTACTTCACCAGTCAACCCCTGAGGAACATAAATGCCGTGGTTAAATACAGCACACTCAACCTTAACGGTTTGCAGCAACCGACGGGTCGCCCAAGTGGTCAGGATTGCTGCTTGGAAGTAACGCTTGAGAATCGGCTCAGCATTGGGTTCCCCTTCCAGAGAAGCACGAGCATAAAATCGCAGAGCTCCTGCTAAAGCGTGTTCCCCCACAGCTACCCCATTTAGGGTGTACTTTTCAATCTCAGCAATCGTGAGACTACTAGCTATCTCCTTGGCCTGTTGGTAATCTGTATCTGTGAGAAAGTCACTGTAGCGATGAATAGTCAATCCTAGGGGCTTATAGATCCGATCGGCTAGGGGAAAGCAGTCGTTACACAAGTCACGTTTAGGACCATGGTTTACAAACAAATCCTGTTTGGGATAAAAACTGACATCACACCAAAAACAAGCTGGTAAAATACCATCACAGAGCAAAATGTGAACTTGAGCACCCCTGAGGGTTAACCCCACTGCTAGTAGACTTTCTAAAGTGATGGAATGGATTTCACCACCGACACTAGTAGCTACCAGAATCTTAGAGCCAGTTTGGGCAGCCTTTAGGGCATGCCATTGGTTTAGAGACCCTTTCAAGACCAAATCCCACCTGGGCTGATCTCGAATAATGCGCTGTCTACGCTTATAGAGCTTAACCCTGCGATGAAGGGATTTGTTCCGCTTGAGAAACTCTTTGATCATTTGATGGTTGACGGTTGACGGTTGACGGTTGAGTGTGAACAGCTAACACTCAGCTAAGCCGGATTACTAGCATATTACTTTCACCATAGAGGTTTGGAGATCATTGCTTTTGTATGTACTGTATTTACTGAACACTGTAACCCTAAGCCAAAAATATGCGAGAACTCTATCCCCCCATCGAACCATACAACCAGCAAACCCTAACAGTTTCTAACCTCCACACCATTTATTTTGAAGAGTCGGGTAACCCACAAGGTCAGCCAGTAGTGGTGTTACACGGAGGACCAGGAGGTGGTAGCCAACCCGTTTATCGCCAATACTTTGACCCACAGAAATGGCGAATTGTGATGTTTGACCAACGGGGTTGTGGTCAAAGTATCCCCCATGCTGAACTTGAGCAGAACACTACCTGGGATTTAGTTAGTGATATCGAAAAACTGCGAGTAAAACTGGGTATTGAGCAGTGGGTAGTTTTTGGCGGTAGTTGGGGTAGTACTCTGTCTTTAGCCTATAGTCAAACCCATCCTGAACGCTGTCTAGGACTGATATTGCGCGGCATTTTTATGCTCAGGCAAAAGGAAATTCGTTGGTTCTATCAGGAGGGAACAAGCTATATTTTTCCTGATGCTTGGGAAGACTATATCAAGCCGATTCCAGAAGCAGAACGCCATGATCTAATTTCTGCTTACTATCGACGGTTGACCAGTCCGGATCCTCAAACCCGCAATTCAGCAGCTCGGGCTTGGTCAATTTGGGAAGCAAGTACTAGTAAACTCTTCCAAGACCCAACCCTAATCCAAAAGTTTGGTGAGGGTGAATTTGCTGATGCCTTTGCCAGAATTGAGTGTCATTACTTTGTCAATAAAGGCTTTTTTGAACGAGAAGACCAGTTACTGAGGAATGTAGATCGGATTAAATCTATCCCTGGAGTGATTGTCCAAGGACGCTATGATGTGGTTTGTCCGATGGTATCAGCTTGGGAATTACATCGGGCTTGGCCAGAAGCTGAGTTGATTGTGGTACCTGATGCCGGTCATTCCATGGCAGAACCAGGTATCCGCAGTGCTTTGCTCGAAGCAACGGATAAGTTTTTAATCTGACGGGGTGACAGCAGCCTTGTTAGGCATGCAGCAATGCTGCATCAAGAAGGGACGGTTGAATCAGGTTGGGGACAGTTGACCGTTGACGGTTAACTGTTAGAGTTGTGCTTTGGTTGATTGTAAGCATTCAGCTATCAGCATTCAGGATTCAGATATCAGCTTATCCGTTACAGATGGTGCTATCAGCTATCAGCCGCGTAGCGTGGTCTTGGCCAACGGCTGACCGCTGACCGCTGAATACTTACGGTTGATTTTTCCTTAAGTATCTTAATTTTTTGATAAATTTTGATAAATAATGATATAGGAGTCTCAAATAAAGCCTAGCGATGGATATAGACTATCCAGACATTGATATTGCTCCCCTAATCGACCATGCCCTGCTTATTCCCACGGCTACACCAGAGCAGGTGGAAAAATGGTGTCAAGAGGCAGACCAATATAAGTTTGCTACAGTGTGTGTCCCGCCAGTTTACGTTAAACAAGCGGCTGAACTCCTCCACAGTAGAGTACCAAAGGTTTGTACTGTCATTGGTTTTCCGATCGGTGCTACAACACCCACTGCTAAGCTTTATGAAGCCCAAGAGGCAGTGGAAAATGGAGCGACAGAGCTAGATGTAATGATTCACCTCGGTGCTTTGAAAGTGGGTAAAACAGAGGAACTTTACCAAGAAATTGCCCAAATCTGTGAAGAAACGGGTAAAACTGTCAAAGTAATCTTGGAAACTACTGTGCTGAGTGATACGGAAAAACGTCTTGCTGCGGAAATCTGTATGGATGCTGGGGCGCAATTTATCAAAACCAGCACTGGCTGGAATGGTGGTGCCACAGTTGATGATGTCCGATTGTTGAAAAAAGTGACTAAGGGACAAGTTGGAATCAAGGCATCAGGAGGTATCCGAACCATCGAGCAAGCTTTCGATTTAGTCATTGCTGGAGCAACTAGATTAGGCACCTCCCGTGGTCCTGACTTGCTGCGACAACGGGATAACTTGGAAATTAAAAATTAAGAATTAAAAATTAAGAATTAAAAATTAAGAATTAAGAATTAAAAATTAAGAATTAAGAATTAAACTTAAAAATTAAAAATTAAAAATTAAGAATTAAACTTAAAAATTAGCAAGTAATAATGACTAATGAGTCAAACCTACAAAGCCACTGGAATTAATCTGAAAAGTATACCGCTGGGGGAAGCGGACAGGTTGGTGACAATTTTAACTAGGGAGTTGGGTCTGATTCGGGTAGTGGCACCAGGGGCAAGGAAGCAGAAATCGAAGTTAGGTGGTAGGAGTGGTTTGTTTGTGGTCAATCAACTACTGCTGGCAAAAGGGCGATCGCTAGATAAAATTATCCAAGCAGAAACTACCGAATCTTACCCAGGATTGAGTCAGGAGCTCAGTAAACTGGCAGCTAGCCAGTATCTGGCAGAATTAGTTCTCTGTCATGCTTTGAGTGAGCAGCCTCAGGAAGAACTCTACGAACTACTTAATGAACATCTACGGCGTCTTGAGCAGTTACCTAAAATTACGGCTAATCCCTCAGGGTTGTCTTTAGTGTTAGCTCATTTGTCCCATGGTGTCTTTCACCTGCTTGCCCTGGCCGGAATTGCACCTCAAGTACAATTGTGTTGTATCACACAACACAGTTTAAGACCAGATTTAACTGACCCGAATTGGCGGGTTGGTTTTAGTGTAGAAGCTGGTGGAACTATTAGTTTAGTCAGTAATCAGTCCAATCGGAACCATTTACCTAATCAAACTATTCCGAATCAAGAACAGACCTTGACTGAAACCATTGACAACCCTGATACTGATGTCATCCTACCCCCTCCTCCACGAGTAAATCATAAGCTGAATGCTCTGGAGTTAACTCTGCTTCAACAACTGGCAGCTGCTGAATTACCTCAGCTGAGTACACTATTAAAAGACCAATTGGGAGGGTGGAAGGCGGCTGAGTCTGTAGATTCACTATGGGTGAAGTTGGAGCGAATTTTAAGAGACTACGCTCAGTATCACTTTGGTCGCTCAATTCGCTCAGCGGCTTTAGTGGATGCGTTGTCGTCTGTTAATTAATACTAATAATGAGTGTCTGTTAATAGTTAATAGGTAATAGTTAATAGGTAATAGGTGATATATAATGGGTAATAAATAATAGTTAATGGATAATTAAAATCTAATTGTGGTGTTGAACAGCAGCAATAGTAAGGTCTTAAATTATCAATTACCAATTACCAGTTAATAATTACCAATTACCGATTTAATAATCCATTCATAGTAACAGTATGACGATGGACAAAAGTTGTTATTGGTAAAAAAAAAGCCTATCCAAGAAAAGCCAGAATGCAATCATCGGAGACTGGAAAAAACCAAAAACACTCCCCAGACCCCACGTCTGATTTCACCAAGTCTGATTTGGTGGCAAAACCCTCATCGAGCAGTGATGAGCTAAGGGATCAGGAACTGGATTCATCGCCGGATAAAGGATTTATACCAGTTCTAAAAAATTCCAACTTCTTAGCCCTATGGAGTGGTCAAGTCTTCTCTCAGCTAGCAGACAAGGTTTATCTGGTGTTAATGATTGCCTTGATAACCAGTCGCTTTCAAGACGCTGATCAAACTATCAGTGGCTGGGTATCAGCGATTATGATTGCCTTTACCATCCCAGCAGTTCTATTTGGTTCCTTGGCTGGCGTCTATGTGGATCGGTGGTCAAAAAAAGATGTGCTGGTACTAACCAATCTGTTGCGAGGGGCACTGGTGTTGTTAGTGCCTGGGTTGTTGTCTTTAACTCAAGGCTCGACATCAGTCTCCAATCTGCCACTAGGCTTTTATGTCTTATTAGTGATTACCTTTCTAGTCTCTACCCTGACCCAATTTTTTGCCCCAGCAGAACAAGCGGTAATTCCCTTGATTGTGAAACCGCAGCACCTACTGTCGGCCAACTCTCTATATACTACAACCATGATGGCTTCCTTAATCATTGGTTTTGCTGTGGGTGAACCGTTGTTAGCGTTAGCAGATAGGTTGGGAGCTCAGCTACATTTCGGGGTGTACTTGGGGAAAGAAGTTTTGGTAGGAGGGTCTTATGCGATCGCAGGATTAGTATTGTTGTTACTGAGAACAGGAGAAAATCGGGCAAAGTCTAAGGCTGAGCAACCTCATGTGTGGGCAGACATTGCCGATGGTTTGCGTTACGTACAACACAATCGAAGTGTCCGCAATGCTATGATTCAGCAAGTTATCCTGTTTTCGGTTTTTGCTGCTTTAGCGGTTCTGGCGGTAAGACTCGCGGAAAACCTCCCTGGGATCACAGCTGCCCAGTTTGGCTTCTTGTTAGCAGCCGGTGGGATTGGGATGGGGATTAGTGCAGCAATCCTAGGAAACTGGTTTGATGACACCTCCCATGTCAATTTAAGTCTGTCTGGTTCTGTGGGTATGGGAGTAGCCTTAGTAGGGTTGTCCCTATTCACTAACAATCTCTGGCTGGCTTTACTCATGACCATGGTATTGGGCGGGTTTGGGGCTTTGGTGGGTATCCCGATGCAGACTACCATCCAGGCAGAAACACCAGAAGAGATGCGGGGCAAAGTTTTCGGACTACAAAACAATGCTATTAATATCGCCTTGAGTTTACCATTAGCCCTAGCGGGGATCGCAGAAACTTGGTTGGGTTTACAACTTGTATTTCTTGGTTTAGCAGCACTTGTGTTCTTAGGTGGGTTCTTAAACTGGTATATTTCCGGTAATAGATTAAATAATTTAAATAAACCTCATAATATAGAGACTTAACTACCAACCGGAATGCATATCGCCTGGCTCGGAAAAAAATCCCCTTTTTGTGGTAACGTCACCTACACTCGAGAAGTCACCAATGCTCTGCTAGACCGGAGCTACCAGGTCAGTTTCCTCCACTTTGCCCAAGAAGAAGAGGACCGAACTTGGTGGGGTTGTCAGGAGGTACCACTGCCTTGCTTGTACAAGTCTCAGATGTATACCATTCCAACCCTAACCGCCAGTAAGGTTTTGAAGCGATCGCTACAGGAGCTCAAACCTGACCTGGTTCATGCTTCCTTAACTTTATCTCCTTTAGACTTCCTGTTACCGGAAATCTGTACCGAACTCAATATACCCTTAGTGGCGACCTTCCATCCGCCCTTTGATGGTAAACGACGCAATTTGCAATCGGGAACCCAATTGCTGACCTATCAAGTTTATGCACCGTTTCTCGCCCACTACGACCGAGTGATTATCTTTTCTCAACTCCAACGGGATGTCCTAATCCGGGTTGGCGTTCCTGATCACAAGCTAGCAGTGATTCCCAATGGGGTGGATGTCCAGAAATATTCTCCAGGATACTCCCAGTTTACCTCTGAGTTTGCATCCGAGTTCAAAGGGCAACGCCTGTTTGTTTATCAAGGTCGGATTGCTACGGAAAAAAATGTTGAAGCGCTGCTGCGAGCGTGGAAACAATGTAACCTCGGTGAATCCAGTAAGCTAGTGATTGCTGGTGATGGACCGTTATTAGCTTCATTGAAACCATTTTATGGGGAAGAACACAATATCATTTGGCTAGGATTTGTGGCTTCCGAGCAACAACGGATTGAGATTTTGCGGGCAGCGGATGTGTTTATTTTACCTTCTCTATTGGAAGGGCTGTCCTTATCATTACTGGAAGCGATGGCTTGTGGTGTGGCTTGTGTAGCCACAGATGCTGGAGCTGATGGGGAAGTGTTAGAGGATGGTGCTGGG
The DNA here is from genome assembly GCF_010672005.1 of Moorena sp. SIO4A5. Taxonomy (NCBI): domain Bacteria; kingdom Bacillati; phylum Cyanobacteriota; class Cyanophyceae; order Coleofasciculales; family Coleofasciculaceae; genus Moorena; species Moorena sp. SIO4A5. The sequence continues at coordinate 31,325 of NZ_JAAHHZ010000069.1, forward strand.
GTAATTCTCAATACCCATGGGGTGACATCCCAACTGAAAACCCTATTGCCCCTATTGCGTGACCACACAGACTGGACTACTTTGCTTGGTCAGAAAGCTAGGGCAAGGGTTCTAGAGCGCTATACCTTAAGTCGGAATATTACTCAGCTCGAAAGGCTTTATGAAGAGGTTGTACAAATTAGGCTTGTGCAATTGAGTCGTCGTGCTTAGTTTTTTTGTTGTTTGGGAATTTACCCTCATGCTCAGTTGCCCTTATGGTGAAGAGGGTATACAAACTTAATCTACTCCTCAATAACTTACGCACTCAGTCCTGTTTATAACTTAGAACCTACCCATAAGAGCTGAGTATTTCGAGTTTTGAAGGTTTCTTGCTACCCTTTGAGGAATAAGAAAGATATGCTTTACCGAAAAATTTGGGTTTAAAGCCCCGTCCTTCTAGGAGACGAAACCTGTTTATTGTGGAGCCTTATAACAATAGCCTTAACCCTTTTCTGCATAACCTGCCGACCATAAAGGCTCCACTATCTTACGGGAACTTTAACGGACGGCTTTTTTTTTGGAGAATATTTCGAAATTTTTATATTAAATGATGTAGAATAAAATAGAATGTGAGGTCGATACCGATGATTATTCTAGAGTTCAAAGCCTACGGCAAACGAAACCAATATTTAGCTATAGATGAAGCGCTCAGGACAGTAAAATTTATTCGCAATAGTTGCATCCGTTATTGGATGGACAATAAAGGAGTGAATAAATTTGACTTGAACAAATATAGTAAGATTTTAGCTAAACAGTTTCCGTTTGCAAATCAGTTAAACTCTACTGCTCGTCAGTCTAGTGCTGAAAGAGCATGGTCATCAATCGCCCGTTTTTATGAAAATTGTCAAAAAAAGGTACCTGGCAAGAAGGGTTTCCCAAAGTTTCAAAAACATTGCCGCTCGGTCGAATACAAGCAGTCTGGCTGGAAGTTGTCTCCAGACAAAAAATGGATCGTATTCAGCGACAAGAAAGGAATCGGAAAACTCAAGCTCAAGGGTACATGGGACTTGTGGAGATTTGACAAGAAGCAAATCAAGAGGGTTAGGATAGTTCGTCGAGCTGATGGATACTATGTTCAATTCTGCATCCAGGCTGATAATAATGAACAGTTAAAACCTGCTGATGCAACTATTGGCTTAGATGTTGGACTGAAGGATTTTTATACTGACTCTAAGGGAAATACTGAACCTAACCCTAGATTTTATCGAACGGGAGAGAAGAGACTGAAGTTTTATCAGCGACGAGTATCCCGAAAAAAGAAAGGCTCAGCCAATCGTCGAAAAGCCATTAATAGACTAGGCAGGACTCACCTCAAAATAAGTAGGCGGCGTGAAGAGCACGCTAAGAGACTAGCGCGCTGCGTAATCCGGTCTAACGATCTGGTTGCTTACGAAGATTTGAGGATAAAAAATCTGGTCAAAAACCATTGTCTAGCTAAGTCTATTAATGACGCAGGTTGGTATCAATTTAGAAAATGGTTGGAGCATTTTGGTGATAAATTTGGTAGGGTAACTGTCGCAGTCAACCCTGCTTATACTAGCCAAAACTGTTCTAATTGCGGCGAAGTGGTCAAAAAATCATTATCGACTCGAACCCACATCTGTAAGTGTGGATGTCAGTTAGACAGAGATCACAACGCCGCAATCAACATTCTTGAACGAGCTTTGAGTACGGTGGGGCACACCGGAACTCGGATCATAGATCCGAACGCTTGTGGAGAGGAGACCTCTACTGTTCTTGGTTCCGGCCTGGAATAGCAAGTCACCTCGTTGAAGCAAGAATCCCCGTTCTTATAGGAGGGGGAGTGTCAATTGGGTCGTCCCGGGCCAGACAATGATTCGTCTTAGTTGCGAAGCAATTGCTAGATATATCTATAAGGGATAACTTGAGATTTATCCATGAATACCCTTCCAATCAACATTCCTCCTAGCCTCAGAGTTACTGACGAGCAGTTTGAACAACTTGCTAGTGCTAATCGAGACTTACGGTTAGAGCGTAGTGCTACAGGAAAATTAATTGTCATGCCACCCACTGGGGGGAATACTGGAAAACGCAACATTGATATAGAAGGACAACTTTGGTTATGGAATCGCCAAACCAAACTGGGGGTTACCTTTAACTCCTCTACTGCTTTTCGACTTCCCAATGGGGCAATTCGTTCTCCGGATGCAGCTTGGGTTAGTCAAAAACGATGGAATGCATTAACCCCTGAACAACAAGAAACTTTCCCACCCCTTTGTCCTGATTTTGTGCTGGAGTTGCGTTCAAAGAGTGACAATATGGAACCGTTACGCCAAAAAATGCAGGAGTATATTGATAATCAACTGGGTTTGGGTTGGTTAATTGACCCTAATCATAAGACAGTTGAAATTTATCGACTCAATCAACCTGTAGAGGTCTTGAAATCTCCCAAAACATTATCCGGAGAAGATGTTTTACCTGGCTTTGTCTTAAACTTGGAATTTGTCTGGAATTAGCAGCATTGTAAGCATATGCGCGCTAGCTCCCAGCGTCGTTCGCACAGCGTGGCCAAAGGCCAAAGCCTGTGCCACCCAAGCTACTTGAGGTGCCATGAGCCTTTGACTACTTAGCTCATTAGTTGGAAAATTTCCTTAGCAGCGCGATCGCATACGCCCACTTCACCCAATAACTGGCGCATTTCATGATAATCCTTCAGGGTTTGCTGACGCCGTTCTTGATTAAAAAGGAGTTCCAAGGATTCCCGAACAATATTCTCTGGTGTGGCTTGCTCTTGTAACAACTCGGGCACAATGGAACGCATTACTACCAAGTTAGGGGGAGACATGAAGGGAATCGAAAATTTCAAGAAGGTGCGAGCAAGCCAGTAGGTAAAGGGATTAACTCGGTAGAAAACCACCTGAGGCACATCTAGTAGTGCTAGTTCCAAATTCACTGTACCTGACTTGGTAATGGCTAAATCAGCAGCAGCCAAGATTTGCTTAGTTTGACCAGCTACCACCTTAGCTTGTAAACCATAGCGCTGTACTGCTTCTTCAATGGGATGGCGATAGGCTTCTAAAGATAGGGGAATCCAAAATAGTGGTGAATCAGCTTGAAGGTTGGAAGGTGGCAAGGTGAATGTTGCTTGACTTTCCCTTAACCCTTCACCCTTCGACTGGCTAACCTGCGACCGTTGCTTAGTATCCAACAATTGTGACTGTAGCTGCTTGGCTGCTTCAAAGACTACAGGCATGAGATACTTAATTTCTTGTTGTCTAGAGGCAGGTAAAAGTGCGATCGCACTTTGTTCTGGAGCTATGCCTAGGGTAGCACGAGCCTCTTCCCGGCTTGGGCTAGATTCCATCCGATCTACCAGGGGATGACCTACCCAACTAACTGACGCTCCCTTTTCCACAAAGTAACGGGCTTCTTCTGGGAAAATAGCCAACATTCGATCAGTCATCTCCACAATCATCCTGGTGTTGCGCTTAGAGATAGACCAAACCCACTCTTGGGGAGCAATATAATAAACTACCGGTACTTGCGGTAGTTCACGGTTGAGAAAACTACCAATACTCAAATTTGGTCCCATGTAGTCAATCAGCACCACTAGGTCAGGGGGCTGCTGCCGGAGATACTGTTTGGCACGACCTTGGACTTTCAGGGTAGGCAGCACAAAGGGTAAAGATTCCAGAATTCCTACAGAACCAATACTGGTGGTATTACCCAACAGCTTCGCACCAGCTTGGGCCATTTGATCACCGCCTAGAG